>JBOIFB010000065.1:0-12124 GCA_050741415.1 Burkholderiales bacterium
TGGCGACTCGATCACGACCGACCATATTTCGCCCGCCGGCGGCATCGCCGCCGAATCTCCTGCCGGAAAGTATCTGGTCGCCCATTCCGTGCCGCCGGCCGAGTTCAACAGCTTCGGCTCACGACGCGGCAATCACGAAATCATGATGCGCGGCACGTTCGGCAACGTGAGGCTGCGCAACCTGATGCTGCCCGGAGCCGAAGGTCCCTGGACGCGCCACGTTCCCAGCGGCGACAAGATGAGCATCTACGATGCCGCCCTGCGCTACCAGCGGGAGGGCACGCCCCTGCTCGTGATCGCCGGCAGCGAATACGGATCGGGCAGCTCGCGCGATTGGGCGGCAAAGGGTCCCGCCTTGCTGGGCGTGAAAGCGATCCTCGCCCGGAGCTACGAGCGCATTCACCGCAGCAACCTGCTCTGCATGGGCATCCTGCCTCTGCAATTCGCGCAAGGAGACTCAGCGCAGTCTCTGGGCCTGACGGGCGACGAGACGCTTTCCATCACCGGCCTCGCCGGCGGAATCGCGCCGCGGCAGCAAGCGGGCGTTTCGGCCGCGCGGCCGGACGGCACCCGAGTGCAGTTCGAAACCACGGTGAGGATCGATGCTCCGGCGGAACTCGAGTACTTCCTCAACGGCGGCATCCTGCAGATGGTATTGCGCCGTCTGCTGTCGGCCTGAGCGCGGCTTGGCGAGGTCAGGCGACGAGTCTGGCGTCGAGCGTGATCTCGGTGCCGGTAGTCAAAGTAAGTAAAAGTGGCGCAGTCGAACTCGACCGGCGCCGCCATAGTAATGACCGGAAATAATGGACGAAGTTCGATGCGGCGCGATTCTGCGCGGCACAGCGTGCGCGTCACGCTCCGGCCGCTGCCGATGGTGGATTTCGCACTTACGGCACGCGTGCTGCGCCGCTCGACCCGCAATCCGATCGATCGCGTGGACGACGATGGAACCTGGTCGCGCGCGGTGGTGCTCTCACGCGGGCCCGCGCTTCTGCGCGGCAGGCAGCGAGGTGCCACGATCGCCTTCCAGGCAACCCCGGCGGATGCCTCGGACAGGCCTGCGATCAGAGCGCTCGTGACGCGCTTATTCTCGCTTGAGCTCGATCTCGCGCCGTTCTGGCGTCGTGTGCGGCGCGAGCCTGGCTTAGCCGAACTGGCGCGCCGCTGCGCCGGACTGCGTCCCCAGCGCTTCGCGACGCTGTTCGAGGCGCTCGCGAACGGCATCTGCTGCCAACAGCTCTCGCTCGCCTCCGGCCTGACGCGCCTCGGTCATTTGGCCGGACGCTTCGGCCCTCGGACGCCGGACGGCCTGCGCACCGGTTCACCCGACTCGGTCCGTCTTGCCCGGGCGCCGCTCTCGGCGCTGCGGCGAGCGGGGCTCACGGCCCGCCGCGCTGGCGAGCTGCGCGATCTCGCACGTCTGCCGCTCGATCTGTTCGAGCGCGAGTTGAGCGCGCTGCCCGACGAGGCGGCGAGAGCGCGCCTGCTCGAGCTGCCGGGCATCGGTCCATGGACCGCCGACTATGTGCTTCTGCGCGGCCTCGGCCGGCTCGACGTCTTCCCCTCGGGAGACGTCGGCGCCGCGAACACGCTAGGCCGGATCCTCGGCCGCGTCATCGAGCCGCGGGGCGCTGCGAAGATTGCCGCTCGCTTCGCGCCGTTTCGTGGAATGCTCTACTTCAGCATGCTCGGCTATACCCTTTGCCCATCGAACCGGAACGATTCCGCCCGCGTTGCGGTCCAAACACCCTCAAGCAAGGAGCAAGCATGAACCGAACTCGTCTGCTGCGCGATCTCGGCCAAAGTCTCTGGCTGGACAACATCACCCGCGAACTCCTCGACAACGGCACGCTGCGCCGCTATATCGACGAGTTCTCGATTACCGGACTGACCTCGAACCCCACGATCTTCGAGCACGCGATCGGCAACACCGGCGCGTATGACGCGAGCATCCGCGACAAGGCGGCTGGCGGAAAGTCCGGCGAAGCGCTGTTCGTCGAGCTCGCGCTGGAAGACCTGCGCCGCGCCGCCGATCTGTTCCGGCCGGCGTTCGACGCCAGCGACGGCGTCGACGGCTGGGTATCGATGGAGCTCTCGCCGCTGCTCGCCGACGACACCGCGGGCAGTATCGCTGCGGCGGCGCGAATCCAGCGCGAGGCCGGCCGGCCGAATCTCTACGTCAAGATTCCGGGCACGCCCGCCGGCGTTGCCGCGATCGAGGAATCGATCTACGCCGGAGTGCCGATCAACGTCACGCTGCTCTTTTCGCGCGAGCAGTATCTGGCTGCGGCCGAAGCCTATCTGCGCGGGATCGAGCGCCGTATCGCCGCCGGCCGGGATGCGCGCGTCGGTTCGGTCGCATCGCTCTTCGTGAGCCGCTGGGACAAGGCGGTGAGCGGCACGGTTCCGGACGAGCTGCGCAACCGGCTCGGCATCGCGATCGCCGGCCGCGCCTACCGGGCCTATCGCGAGCTGCTGGCATCGCCGCGCTGGCGCAAGCTCGCCGCCGCCGGTGCACGGCCGCAGCGCCTGCTCTGGGCCAGCACCGGCACCAAGGACCCGAAGGCGTCGCAGACCCTGTACGTCGAGGCGCTGGCGGCGCCCGGCACAATCGATACCATCCCCGAGCAGACCTTGCACGCCCTGGCCGAACATGGCGAGCTGCAGGGCGTGATGGCCGAGGACGGCGGCGACGCCGAAGCGGTGCTGGCGCGCTTCGCGCAGACCGGCGTGGAGGTCGATGCCCTCGCGCTCCGGCTGCAGCACGAGGGCGCGCAGGCGTTCGTCAACTCGTGGCAGACGCTCATGCAGTGCATTGCCGGCAAGAGCAAGACGCTCGCCGCTGCCGGCCCGGTGAGCAGGTGAGCGGACCGGCCAAGTGACGCCGCGGCATCGGCTGGCGTCATGACGGAAGCGGTTGCTGCGCGGCTGTTGTCGGTTAACGTCGGTCTTCCGAACGATATCGCGTGGCACGGAAAGACCGTGCGCACGGCAATCTGGAAGCGCGCCGTCGCGGGCCGGCGCATGGCGCGGCGCCTCAATCTCGACGGCGACGCGCAGGGCGACCTGCTCGGCCACGGCGGCGAGCAGCGGGCCGTGTTCGTCTATCAGATCGACTACTACCGCTATTGGCAGCGGGAGCTTGGCCGGAACGACTTCACTTTCGGACAGTTCGGCGAGAACTTCACCATCGACGGCCTGCCCGACGACGAGGTCTGCATCGGCGACCGCTTCCGCATCGGCGCGGCGCTGTTCGAAGTGACGCAGCCGCGCGTGACCTGCTACCGCGTCGGCCTCCGGATGAACGAACCGCGCATGGCCGCGCTGCTGACCGGCCGCGGCAGGCCCGGCTTCTACCTGCGCGTCCTCGAAGAAGGCGAAGTCGAGGCGGGCGACGAAATCGTCAAGCTGGCCTCGGGCGCCGAGCAGATGACGGTCGCGCAAGTCAATGCGCTGCTCTATCTCCCCGGCCATCGCCGTGCCTTGCTCGAGCGCGCGCTGAGGATTCCGGCGCTGAGCGCGGGATGGAGAGGCTCCTTCCAGTCCATGCTTGCGCAAAAGTCCGGGCTCGCGCCTTCGGGCGTCGCGCTCGCGCCGCCCGCCTGGCCGGGCTTTCGGCGCCTGCGCGTCGCCGCGCAGGCCCACGAAAGCGCCGATGTTCTGTCGCTCGCGCTCGAACCGGCGGACGCGCAATCCCTCGCCACGCCGCTGCCGGGCCAATTCGTCGTGCTGCGCCTGCAGCCCGGGCCCGAAGCGGCGCCGCTGCTGCGCAGCTACTCGCTTTCGGGTGCGCGCGATGCGGCGCAATACCGCCTGGGGATCAAGCTCGAGCGCGCCGGTGCGGCCGGCAATTACCTGGCGCAACAGGTCGGCGTCGGCGACCTGCTGGAGGTCAGCGCACCGCGCGGCAGCTTCACGCTCGAACCCGGAGCGCGCCCGCTCGTCCTGGCCAGCGCCGGCATCGGAATCACTCCGGTGCTGGCGATATTGCACGCGCTGGCCGCTGCGCGTTCCACGCGCGAAGTATGGTGGCTCTACGGCGCCCGCGACGGCAAGCACCACCCGTTTGGTGCGGAGTCGCGCGCGCTGATGCGCAGCCTGCCGCACGGCCGGAGCCGGGTCTGGTACAGCAGAGCGGCGCCCGAGGATCGGCTCGGCAGGGATTTCGATGCGCATGGCCACGTCGCCGTAGCACACTTCGACGAGCTCGAGGTTCCGCGCAACGCCGAGTTTTATCTGTGCGGTCCCGCGCCATTCATGCGCGCGCTGACTGCGGACCTGGCCGCTTGGGGCGTTGAGCCTGCGCGCGTGCATGCCGAAGTGTTCGGCGCCGGCGAATCGGGCATGCCCGGCATCGTCAACGCCGAGCATCGGTCCCCGCACGCACCCGTTGGGCCGGCGGGGACCGGGCCGCTCGTTTCGTTCGCGCGCAGCAATCTTTCGGCTCGATGGGATGCGAAGTATTCAAGTCTGCTGGAGCTTGCCGAAGCTTGCGATGTTCCCGCGAGATGGTCGTGCCGCACCGGGGTGTGTCACCGCTGCGAGAGCGGGCTCGTGGCCGGCGCCGTAGACTACCGCCCCGATCCGCTCGAATCCCCTGCCGGGGGCAACGTGCTTATCTGCTGCTCCCGGCCCCGAAGCGATGTGGTCATCGACCTCTGAACCATGACATTACCGTACGTCCCGGCGGGCGTCACCTACACCTGCCCGATGCACCCGCAGATCGCGCGTGACGGGCCCGGGGTCTGTCCGATCTGCGGCATGGCGCTGGAGCCCCGCACGGCCACCGGCAGCGAAGGGCCGAATCCCGAACTGGTCGACATGACGCGCCGGTTCTGGGTCAGCGTCACGCTCGCCGTTCCGGTCGTGCTCCTTGGCATGGCCGGCGCAATCCCCGGCCTGCGGCCGGATGAGGTGCTCGCGCCGCAAGCGCGAACGTGGTTGATTTTCGCGCTCGCGACTCCCGTCGTGCTGTGGGGCGGCAAGCCGTTTTTCGAGCGAGGTTGGGCGTCGCTGGTACATCGCAGTCTCAACATGTTCACGCTCATCGCGCTGGGGGTCGGGGTCGCCTACGTCTACAGCGCTGCGGCGGCGCTCTTTCCCGGACTCTTTGCGCCCGCGTTTCGCAACCTCGACGGCACCGTCCCGGTGTACTTCGAGGCTGCGGCGACGATCACGGTGCTCGTGCTGCTGGGCCAGGTGCTCGAGCTGCGCGCCCGCAGCCGTACTTCGAGCGCGATGCGCGCGTTGCTCGATCTGGCGCCGAAACTCGCCCGCGCAGTGCAGGCAGACGGAGCGGAGCAGGACGTTCCGCTCGAACAGGTGCAGGTCGGCTGGCGGCTGCGGGTCCGGCCGGGCGAGAAGGTCCCGGTCGACGGCGTGGTGGTCGAAGGAACGAGCAGCGTGGACGAATCCATGGTGACGGGCGAACCGATCCCGGCGACGAAAGCGCCGGGCGAGCGCGTGACGGGCGGGACGGTGAACGGCACCGGAAGCTTCGTGCTGCGCGCCGAGCGCGTGGGCAGCGAGACGCTGCTCGCCCGCATCGTCCAGATGGTGAGCGACGCGCAGCGCAGCCGCGCGCCGATCCAGCGCCTGGCCGACGTCGTGGCCTCTTATTTCGTGCCCGCCGTGGTCGGTGCGGCAGTCCTCGCCTTCGCGGCGTGGGCGATCGTCGGCCCGGAGCCTCGCCTGGCGCACGCGCTGGTGAACGCCGTCGCGGTGCTGATCATCGCCTGTCCCTGCGCGCTCGGTCTTGCCACGCCGATGTCGATCATGGTGGGGACCGGGCGCGGCGCGGCGGCAGGCGTGCTGTTCAAAAACGCCGAGGCACTGGAAGTGCTCGAGAAGGTCGATACGATCGTCCTCGACAAGACCGGCACCCTCACGGAAGGAAAGCCGCGTCTCACTGTGGTCGAGCCGGTGGACGGGTTCACCGCGGCGGAGGTTCTCCTCATCGCCGGCAGCATCGAGCGCGCAAGCGAGCATCCGCTGGCGGCGGCCATCGCAGCGGCCGCAGCGGAGCGGCAGATCGAGCTCGAAAGCGCGCGCGACTTCGCCGCAGTTCCGGGACTTGGCGTAACCGGCACGGTGGGCGGGCGCAGGGTGCTGCTCGGCAATCGGCGGCTCATGGATGAGCGGGGAATGCCGCTCGAGCGCCTGACGCCGCGCGCCGAAGCGCTGCGCCGGCAGGGCGCGAGCGTGATGTTCCTGGCGGTGGACGGACGCGCGGCGGGCTTGCTCGCCGTGCAGGACCCGGTCAAGGCTTCGACGCCCGAGGCGATTCGCATGCTGCACGAAGCCGGCGTGAAAATCGTAATGGTCACGGGTGACCATCGCGCCACAGCCGACGCCATCGGGCGCGAGCTCGGCATCGATCAGGTCGAGGCGGAGGTGCTGCCGCAAGGCAAGAGCGAATTCGTCAAGCGCCTGCGCGCCGAGGGCCGCGTCGTCGCCATGGCGGGCGACGGGATCAACGACGCGCCTGCGCTCGCCCAGGCGGACGTCGGGATCGCCATGGGAACGGGCACCGACGTCGCCATGCAAAGCGCCGGAATCACCCTGGTGCGGGGAGATCTGCGCGGCATCGTCAAGGCGCGACGCCTGAGCCGGGCCACGATGCGCAACATCCGGCAGAACCTGTTCTGGGCGTTCGGCTACAACACGCTCGGCGTGCCGATTGCCGCCGGCGTGCTCTATCCCTTCTTCGGCCTGCTGCTGAGCCCGATCCTCGCGAGCGCGGCGATGACTTTCAGCTCCATCTCGGTGATCGGCAACGCGCTGCGGCTGCGAAGGCTGAAGCTATAGTGGCCTCCGCTCCGACGTGGACGCACACGCCAATTCTTTCGAACCCTGCAAGGAGTGAACAGACATGACCGAGCCCCATGATGTTGCCGTGATCGTCGGCAGCCTGCGCAAGGCCTCGTACAACCGCAAGATCGCCCGGATCCTGATCGAGTTGGCGCCGGCGCGGCTTATATTGGAAGTCGTCGAGATCGCGCACTTGCCGCTGTACAACCAGGACTACGACGATGCGAGTCCGGCGGAATACGCGCCGTTTCGTCAGCGCATCGCGCGTGCCGCCGCGGTGCTGTTCGTCACCCCCGAGCACAACCGCTCGATGCCGGCGGCGCTGAAGAATGCGCTGGACGTGGCTTCGCGTCCCTGGGGCCAGAGCAAGTGGGGCGGCAAGCCGGCCGGCGTGGTGACGGCATCGATCGCCGCCGTCGGCGGTTTTGGTGCCAACCACCACTTGCGTCAGGCGCTGACTTACCTCGACATGCCTACCCTGCAGCAACCTGAAGCCTATATGGGCAAGGTGCAGGATCTGCTGGACCCGGCCAGCGGGAAGCTGAACAATGACGGCACGCGTGAATTCCTCAAGAAGTTCGTGGACAGTTTCGCCGCCTGGGTCGAACGCATCGTGCCGTCCGGCAGACAATGAGCGATTCCGTTAAAGCCGCATATGCTCCCGGCTGGCCCGGCAGCGAGCCGCGCTGGACCTCGAGCGCCAAGACCGGGGTGGGTACGTCGCTCAGCGCAGCCAGCCGCGTCTGGTTCACGCTCAGCCACGGCATCCTGAACGAGATCTACTATCCGCGCCTCGACTCGCCCTGCACGCGCGATATCGGCCTGGTCGTCACGGACGGGCGCGATTTCTTCTCCGAGGAGAAGCGCCACACGCGCTCGCAGGTCAGCTACCCGTTCGAAGGGGTGCCGTTCTACCGCCTGAACAATACCTGCCTTGCCGAGCGCTACCGGATTGAAAAGGAGATTCTCGCCGACCCTGCGCGCGACGCGCTGCTGCAGCGCACGCGCTTCGTCCCGCTCTCGGGCGCCCTCGGCGACTATCGTCTCTACGTTCTTGCCGCGCCGCACATGGGCAATCGGGGCTGGGGCAACAGCGCCTGGCTCGACGACTACAAAGGCGTGCCGATGCTGTTTGCGCAGCGCGAGAGCTTCGCCTTGGCGATCGCCTGCTCCGCGCCGTGGCGCAGGCGCTCCGCCGGCTTCGTCGGACGCAGCGACGGCTGGCAGGATCTCGCGCGCCACCGCCGGATGACGCAGGAGTACGCCCGCGCCGAGAACGGCAACGTCGCGCTCACCGGCGAAGTCGACCTGCAAGCCTGCGCCGGCAGCTTCGTGCTGGCGGTAGGCTTTGGCAGCACCCCGGTCGAGGCCGGCCACCGTGCGCTGGCGAGCCTCACCCAGGGCTTCGAGGCGGCGCAGACCGTTTACGTGCGCGAGTGGCAGAACTGGCAGCGAGACTGCCTGCGCATTGGCGATGACGACCCGGCAGCCGGCTACGACGCGTACCGGGCCAGCGTGATGGTGCTGCGCACGCACGAGTCGAAGCGCATGCCCGGCGGGCTGATCGCAAGTCTTTCGTTCCCGTGGGGCTTCACCAAGAGCGACGACGACCTCGGCGGTTACCATCTCGCCTGGCCGCGCGATCTGGTGGAGTCGGCCGGTGCGCTGCTCGCCGCCGGGGCGCAGGACGACGTGCGCAACGTGCTGCGCTATCTACAAACCACCCAGGAAGCCGACGGTCACTGGCCGCAGAACATGTGGCTCGACGGCACGCCGTACTGGAACGGAATCCAGATGGACGAAGCGGCGTTTCCGATCCTTCTGGTCGATCTGGCGCGCCGCGAAGGCGCGCTCTCCGAGCAGGATTTGCGTGGCTTGTGGCCGATGGTGCGCCGCGCAGCGGGCTTTCTGGTGTGCAACGGACCCGTCACGCAGCAGGACCGCTGGGAGGAGGACGCGGGGTATTCACCCTTCACCCTGGCGGTGGTGATTGCCGCGCTGCTGGTCGCGGCCGAGATGGCCGATGCTTGCGGCGAGCCGGATGCCGCCGCCTATCTGCGCGAAACGGCCGATGTCTGGAACGACTATGTCGAGCGCTGGACGTACGTCACCGGAACGCCGCTTGCGCAGCAGGTGGGCGTGGACGGCTATTACGTGCGCATCGCCCCGCCTGAAGTCTGCACCGTCGGGTCGCCCACTCAGGGCTTCGTTCCGATCAAGAACCGCCCTCCCGGCGAAGCGACGCTGCCGACCGAGCACATTATCAGCCCCGACGCATTGGCGCTGGTGCGCTTCGGCCTGCGCGCCGCCGACGATCCGCGCATCATCGATACGGTCAAGGTGATCGACGCGCTGCTCAAGCTGGAGACCCCGCGCGGCCCGGCCTGGCATCGCTACAACGACGACGGCTACGGCGAGCACGAGGACGGCGCTCCTTTCGATGGCACCGGTCGGGGCCGCGCGTGGCCGCTGCTCACCGGCGAGCGTGCGCACTATGAGCTGGCCGCCGGCCGGCCGGACGCGGCACGCAAGCTGATGCGCGCGATGGCGGCGTTCGCCAACGACGGCGGCATGATGCCGGAGCAGATCTGGGACGCGCCCGATATCGCGCGGAGGGAACTGTGGCTCGGCCGGCCGTCGGGCTCGGCGATGCCGCTGGTGTGGGCGCACGCCGAATATGTCAAGCTGCTGCGCTCGCTGCGCGAGGAACGGCTGTTCGACATGCCGCCGCAGACCTTCGAGCGCTACGCCACGCGCAAGGCACCGTGTGCTCATGGCTTCTGGCGCTTCAACCACAAGACGCGCTCGTTCGCGGTCGGCCGGATCTTGCGCATCGAGGTGCTCGCGCAAGCCACCGTGCATTGGAGCGACGACGGCTGGCGCACCGTGCGCGACACGGCGACGCAAGACACCGGCCTCGGCGTGTACAAGGTTGATCTGCCTACTGCGGCGCTGGCACCTGGCACGGTCGTTACCTTCACCTTCTTCTGGCATCAGGCAGCGCGCTGGGAAGGCGCCGATTTCGAGATCCTGGCCGGCTGACGCGCAGGCAACCTCCATGACCCGCTTTTTCGACCAGGTCAGCTCCGATTTATGCGAGGCGCTGGTGGAGTACGCACCGGATTCGATCATCTTCGCCGACCGGGAGGGACTGATCCGGCTCTGGAACCCGGGTTCGGAGGCGCTGTTCGGCTACGCCGCGGACGAGGTCATCGGCCAGAGCCTCGATATCATCATCCCGGAGCGGCTGCGGCGCGCGCATTGGGACGGCTATCGCCGGGCGCTCGCGGCAGGGCAAACGCTGCACGGGCGCCGCGCGCTGCCGACCCGCTCGATGCACAAGAATGGCGCCAAGCTCTACGTCGAGCTGAGCTTCAGCGTGGTGAAGGATGCGCAAGGCGCGGTAATCGGCGCCATGGCCATCGGACGCGACATCACCGCCCGTTACCTGAAAGACAAGGACCGGTGAGCGCAGGCCTTAGTAACCCGGAAACTCTTCGGTGCGAATATTGTCTTCGTTGACCTTGAGGCCGACCAATAGCCGGCGCATGGCCGTGACCATCCCTTCGGGCCCGGACAAATAGTAGATGGGGCGAGTCAAATCCGGCACGTACTTTTTCACCATCTCCGCGTCGATTCCGCCGCGTTCGCCGCGCCAGTCGTCGGGCGCCGAGTCGGCAATCGCCACGTAAGTGAAGTTCGGATTTTCTCCGGCCAATCGCTCGAAGTCGGCCTTGAACGGAAAATCGGCCGGCGTCCGGCTGGCATGCAGCAGCGTGATCCGATGGGCGGTCTTGTCGTGGGTCGCCTGCGCGATCATGCTGCGCACCGGCGTGACGCCGATGCCGCCGATGATGAAAACCGCCGGCGTGGTCGCGGTCTTGTGCAAGGTGAAGTCGCCGTAGGGTGCGTCGAGCTCGACTTCGGTGCCGAGCGGCAAGTCCCGCAACACCCGCTTGAAAGCCGTATCGCGCATGCGGGTGGCGGCGATCAGGTTGGGCTCGTAAGGGGCCTCCACCAGGGAGAAGCCCCGGGTGTTGCCTTCCTCGTCCGTCTGCGGCGGATCGATGAGAGTGAAGTCGGCAAACTGGCCGGCACGAAAGTCGAGACCTTGCGGCCTGGAGAAATGAAATGCCATGGTGTCTCGTGCAATCGTCTCTTTCTTGATCAGCTTTACCTTTGCAAGCATGAATTACCTCTTGATCGTCGCCTGCGGGGCTCTTACCGCCCCTTTTTCCAGGATCAACTGAATCGCGGGAAAGGCCTTCTGCGCGGCTTCGGGCACCGGATTCCAGTGCTTGTCCGGCGCATAGCCGAAGGGCCGCGTCCCGGGTCCATCTCCTGGAGCGCCGACGATGATGCGGCCCACCATACCGGCGGCTTCGTGCGGCTGGCAAAAATAGTCGTACACCCCGGGCAGCACGAACTTGTGCTCGAACGTCGACCCCTTCGCCGGATATTCGCCGAGCATGATGGTCGAATCCCAGGGTTGCGCCTGTTCCGGGATGCGCTGCTCATGATTGCCGTTGCTCGGGTGGTACGCCGTCACTGAATGGTAGCCATTGACCTGGATCCAGCGCACCGTGTCGCCCGGCTGGATGTGAAGCCCGATCGGATCGAAATAGACCTGGGAGCCGTCTTTCGACATGACGACGTGCACATCGAAGGTGTGCGCCGCCGCAGTGGACGCGGTCAGCAGCGCCGCCAGCAGTGCGCCGAACCCGTACCAACCGGGGCGCCGTCGGCGGCGCTTGAACATGTCGCGCAGGCTCATGAGAGCGTCCGATTCCAGAGGTTCGGCGGGCTCTATTTGAGATCAGTGTCCTGCCGATGCTTGGTAATCAGCCACTCGATCACGTGATAGTGGGGCTCTTCCACTCCGGGATGTCCCGGGTTGTACATGAAATCGGTGTGATTGATCTTCAGATCACCGAGCTTGGCGCCCATATCCTCGAAATTCTTGTGATCGTTGAGATCTTTCAGGGGCACCATGTAGATGACGTTGACCAGATGTCCCCTCTTGTCGTAGCCCAGGAACGGTCCAAGAGGCAGCGTGGCCGGGTCGACGTACAGCACTCCCAGCCCCGGCAGATACTCCGGCAGCTTGACGAGCGTGCTGACTTTCTTGAAGTTCGCGGGCGGCTTGGAATGGATATTCGCCGCCGAAGCGACTCCGGTGACGGCGACAAAACACAGGGCCGAGATGGCGACCAGGACGGAACGATAAGCGTGATTCATGGCTATTTCCCTTACGTTGTGGGTAGGATGTGCGAGCGGTGACTCGACTGCCTCAGCCTAGCTTTATCAATTCCCG
>JBOIFB010000066.1:0-12083 GCA_050741415.1 Burkholderiales bacterium
GTCGTGCTCGGCGCACGCCTGCCGCGACCGGGCGCACGCGCGTGGACAATGCTCGGCGCGTCCCTCGCGGCGGGAGCGCTGATTGCGTACGGGGCGCGCCTCGTGCCGCTCGATTCAGGCGATCTCGGGCCGGGGTCGCGCGCTGAGCTGCGCGAGCCACCGCCCGACGCCGCCGCGCGCCTCGAATCTTCGCTTTCGCGGCTGGAGCTCTACGCGGTCGCGATCAAGGCCTACCGCGCGCATCCGCTGCTCGGCAGCGGCTACCTGACTTTTCCCTACGTGCTGGAGAGGCACCGGGCCGAAGTGCCATCCTACGGCACCGATCAGATCACCTATTTCGCGCACAACGATTATCTCCAGCTGCTCCTTGAGACCGGGCCGCTCGGGCTGCTCTCGTTGTGCGCTCTCGGGATCCTGCCCTTCGCGCTCGGCCTGCGTGCCCTGCGCCAGCTTCGGGCCGAACAGCGAGTGCACATGGTCGCCGCGGTAGCGGGGCTCGCGACGATGTCGGCGCACGGCCTGGTCGATTTTCCGTTCTACGTTCCCGCCTGCCTCGTGCTGTTCGGCGCGCTGCTCGGTGCGCTGGACCGCCTGCTTGCCGAAGCCGGAGTCGGGCGCCTCCCGGTGCTCGCACTGCCGCGCGTGCCGCGCGCGGCGCGCGCGGCGCGCGCGGGGGCGATCATGCTGGCGGCTTTTTTCTTGGCCCAGCCCGTCGCTGCAGAGGGCGCCGCGCTCTGGGGGCAGCGCCAGCTCGGCATCGGTCGCTCCCTTTCGGCGGCCTACTGGCTTCAGGTCGCAAGCCGCCTGCAGCCGCGCGACTGGCGCTATCACTGGTACCTGGGCCAGTTCTGGCAGGGACAGGCGTTCGCCGGCGGCAGCGCCGACGCGGTGCGCTTCGCGCTGCGCGAATTCGATGCCGGACTGCGCGCCAATCCGCTTGAGGTGCGCGATCTCGTGGGGCGGATCGCGACCTACCGCCTGCTGGGCGAGCGGCTCGCGGCGCCCGCGAGTGCGGCCGCGCTCGACGCCTGGTCGCGCGAAGCGCTTGCGATGGCGCCGTTGATGCCGCTGGTGCGGCGCGAACGGCAGAGGGTGATCGAGCACATCGCCGGGAGCGAAACCAGAGGAGGCGGAAAGTGAGCGCGCGCTCGCCGCGCGCCGCACGGGGATTCACGCTGCTCGAGCTGGTGACGGTAATCGTGGTGCTCGGCATCATAGCGGTGGTGACTGCCGCGAACTTCGACCAGAAGTCAATCGATGAGACCTGGTTCCTGGAGCAGATCAAGTCAGCGGTGCGCTACGCGCAGAAAACCGCGATCGCGCAGCGGCGCCTGATCTACGTGAGCGTTAATCCATCGGCCCCGCATCAGCTCGCGCTGTGCTACGACGCAGCTTGCGCGAGCCCGGTCAGCACTCTCAGCTCGAGCAGCGCGTTCGTGCTCACGCCTCCGAGCGGAGTGATCCTTACGGCTTCGAGCTCGCCGTTCACCTTCAACGGTCTCGGGCAGCCGAGCTCCGGCGTTACGCTCGCCGTCAATGGCCGCCCGGTGACGGTGAGCGCAGAAACGGGCTATGTCCAGTAGATCTTCGCATCGCGAGCAGGGCCTTTCGCTGATCGAAGTGGTCGTGTTCATCGTCGTGCTCGCGCTCGGCGTGACCGCGGTGACGATCCTGTTCAACCAACTCACCCGCTCGAGCGTCGATCCCGTGGTGCGCAAGCAGGCGCTCGCGATCGCGAACTCGCTGATGGAAGAGATCGAGCTGCAGCCCTTCACCTACTGCGTCCCGAGCGATCCAGCGGTATACACGGCGGCCAGTCCCGCGGGCTGCGCGACGCCGCAGGGCACCGTCGCGCCGGCCGGCTATACGCGCTACGCCGACCCGCGCTACGACAATGTGGGCGACTACAACAGCCTGCCGCCGATGACGGGCGGTATTCTGGACATCACCGGCACGCCCGTGCCCGGACTGAATGCCTACTCGGCGAGCGTCTCGGTGCAGCCGATCTCGGCCGCGGAGCTGCCCGGTATTCCGAGCACCGAAGGCCTGCGGATCACGGTCACAGTCACCGGTCCGGCCAACGCGAACGTCGTGCTTCAGGGCTACCGCCTGCGTTATGCGCCTAACCAGCCCTGAGCGCGGGCCGCGGCGCGTCCGCGGCTACAATCTGATCGAGCTGGTGATCGCGATCGTGGTCACCGGGATCATCGTCGCCGGAGTCGCGTACTTCGTCTATCCGGTACGCCAGGCAGTTGACATCGCGCTACGCGCCGCACTGACCGATACCGCCGACACCGCGCTCCAGCGCATCGGCCGCGACGTTCGCCTTGCGCTGCCGAATAGCGTACGCACGACCAGCAGCGGCGGGGCGGTATTCGTCGAATACCTCGCCGTGCGCACCGCGGGACGATACCGCGGCGATGGCGGCGGCGCGGCCGGCGGCACGAATTGCCCCAACGATGATCCGTCGCTTGCGTCGCCGGACAACGACCAGCTCAGCTTCGATTCGGTCGCGGACACGTGCTTCAAGACCATTGGCCCGCTGCCCGACGCGAACACCGTCGTGCCGGGGAGCGATTACCTGGTTCTGAACAACTACGGGCCCGGTTTCTCCGGTCAGGACGCGTATAGCCCAGGGCCGCCGGCCAACCGCGCGCTGATCTCGGCGATCGACGATACCTCCGAGGCAGGCCGCACCAGGGTGGCGTTCGCGGCGACCACCTTCCAGCGCAGCTTGCACGACTCGCCGGGCAGGCGCTTCTTCATCGTTTCAGGACCGGTGAGCTACGTCTGCGACCTGGTGCTGGGCACCATTACCCGCTACTGGGGCTATCCGATCGCCGCGGCGCAGCCGACTACATTCGGGGCCGGCAGCTCGGCAGTGATCGCGACCAAGGTGAGCGCGTGCGACTTCGATTACTCGCCGAACGTCGCGCCGCAGATCGGCTTGCTGACGCTGCGCCTGACACTTTCCGCCCCGACTTCCTCCGGCGTAGCCGAGACCGTCTCGCTCTATCATGCGATTCACGTCAACAATGTGCCTTGATCCGAGGCGTCGGCCGCGTGCGCGGCAGCGCGGGTTCTCGCTCATCCTTGCGCTCTTCCTGCTGGTCTCGCTCGCCGCGATGGGTGCCTACCTGCTGACGATTTCGACCCTGCAGGAGGAGTCTTCCGCGGCTGACGAGATGGGCGCCAGGGCCTATCAGGCGGCCCACGCCGGCATCGACTGGGGGCTGTACGAGCTGCTGCGCGATCCGGGCGGGGCCTATGCCAGCGCCTGCAACGCCGCTGTCGTACCGGCCGCGCCGGCGGCGCAGACCTTCGCCTTGAGCGGCGGGCTGGCCGCGTTCAGCGTCAAGGTCGAATGCAGCTCGAGCGCGCCCACCACCGAAGGCGCGACCAGCGGATTGCGCGCCTACATAGTGAAGGCTACCGCCTGCAACCAGGCCAGCTGTCCCGGCACTCAAGGGCCGGCCTACGTGGAGCGCGAACTGCAGGCGACCGCCATAAATTAACGGAAATATCATTGACAACAAATAGTTATTTATTTATCTTGAACTGGTTTCAGAGAGTGACGGGTGGCGGCGGCATGAGGTGGGGATCGGCCAAAAAGAACAAACGCGAGCCCGGCTGGCTGGTAGCGTCGCTGCGGCCACAGGAACTCGCGATTGTTCATGGCCACATCGGCTTGAACGGCAAGGTGCGCATCGGCAGGCTCGCCGCGCACGCGCTGGAGGGCGATTACGCCGGGGCCGAGCGATTAAGCAGGGAATGGCATCTCGAACGCTATCAATGCGCCACACTGCTCGAGCCGGGCGACTATCAGCTGCTGCTGGTCGAGGCGCCCAATGTTCTGCCCGCCGAATTGAAGGCGGCGATCCGCTGGCGCATCAAGGATCTGCTCGATTATCACGTCGACGACGCCACGATCGACGTGCTCGACATCCCTCCCGATCCCTCGGGCACGGCGCGTAGCCACTCGATGTACGCGGTGGCGGCGCGCAACGAGGCGGTGCAGGCCTGCATCGAGCGCTTCGACGCGGCTCAGATTCCGCTTTCGGTGATCGACATCGCGGAAACCGCGCAGCGCAACATTGCCGCGCTGTTCGAGGAAGAGGGACGCGGCGTCGGGCTGCTTTATCTGGGCGACGCCAGCGGCCTGTTCACCATCAACTACCGCCGCGAGCTCTACCTCGCGCGCCGCATCGACATCGGGCACGACCAGATTTCGGCCGCACCCGATCGCGCCGAGGCGTTTAATCGCATTGCGCTGGAGTTGACACGCACGCTCGATCATTTCGACCGGCAGTTCGGTTTCGTCCCGGTCAACAAGCTGCTGCTCGGACCCGAGCCCGAAGAGAGCGGTCTGCTCGAGTATCTCAAGTCGAACCTCGACATTCCGATCTCCCGTGTCGACCTCGGTGCGACGTTCGCGTTCGATTCGAACGAGCGCCCCGACCCGCGCACCGAATGGCAGCGCTTCCATCTCATCGGCGCGTCGCTGCGCTACAAGGCCAAGGCGCCCTGAGGGTCCGCGGTGAGCCAGCAGATCAATCTCTTCAATCCGATCTTCCTCAGGCAAGAGAAATATTTCTCCGCCAAGACGATGGTCGAGTCGCTCACGCTCATCCTGATCGCGTTGTGCGCCTTCTACGTCTACGCACGCAACCAAGTGGGTTCGCTCGAGTCGGTTGCGATCGATTCCGCACGCCAGCTCAACGATACGCGCGACCACTTCATCAAACTGGGAGGCGAGTTCTCACCGGAGCGGCGCAGTAAGCTGCTGGAAGCACGGGTCGCGCGTGCCGAGGCCGAGGTGCGCGGCAAGGAGGCGCTGCTCGCCTCGCTGAACGCCATCGCAACGGGGAGCGCGCCGGTCTACTCGGAGTACCTGGCCGCGTTCGCGCGTCACGCGCTGCCGGGGGTGTGGCTGACCGGCTTCAGCGTGGGCGGCGGCGGGGAGGAGCTCAATATCCAGGGCAGGGTGCTGCATCCCGATCTGGTGCCGGCGTACATCCATGCCTTGAACAGCGAGGCGGTCATGCGCGGACGCTCGGTAAGCCGGCTCAAGCTCGTCGCGCACCGTGCACCGGCGGCGGCAGCGGGGCCCGCGCAGCCGTCGGCCGGCCCTTCGCGCTACGTGGAGTTCGATCTCTCCATGCCGCTGAGCGCGCCGCGGGCGGCAGCAGAGGCCGCCAAATGAGCGCGCCGCTTCGACGCTACGCCGAGCGCCTGGATGCCTTCAGCCTGCGCGAGCGCGCACTGATCTTCGTCGCGGCTGCGCTGGTGCTGATTGCGGTCATTCACCTTGGATTCATCGCGCCGCTGATGGATAAGAACCGAAGCCTCTCGCGCGAAGTCGCAGGCAAGCAGACCGAGCTCGCCACGCTGCAGGCGCAGCTGCAGACCCTGGCGCGCACGAGCGAAATGCGGCCCGACGAGGCGAACCGTGCCAAGCTCAACCAGTTGCAGGGCCACCTGGAGCAGCTCGATGCGCAGATCGGGGATGCCGCACGCCGCTTCACGAGCCCGCAACACATGCGCGACGTATTGGAAGGCATCCTGGCACGCAATTCCCGCCTGCAGCTGGTCGATCTCAAGACCTTGCCGGTCGATCTGTTCGGCAATTCGAGCGCCCAGGGCCGGCCCATCTATCGCCACGCGATCGAGCTCACGGTCAGCGGCGGCTACCTCGATCTGTACGCATACTTGCGGGAGCTGGAGGGTTTATCGACCCAGTTATACTGGGGCAAGGCGGATCTGGCGGTGGCTGAGTATCCTAGAGTTGTGCTCAATCTGACCGTGTACACGTTGAGTTTCGATCGAGCGTGGATGAACGTATGACGCTGGTCCAGCTGCTCTGCGGTGTGCTGACGGGCCTGGCGGCGGCGCAGGCGGTCGCGGCCGAGGCGCACGCCGGGGCGTCGTTGCAAGGCCTGGCCGACCCGACCCGGCCGCCGTACGATGCGCCCGCAGTCGAGGGAGATTCCGCGCCGGCGATGGGACCCGAACTGCAGTCGGTGCTGATCTCGCCGACGCGCAAAACGGCGGTGATCAGCGGACAAACGGTGCCCCTGGGAGGCAAGTTCCAAGATGCAACCCTGATCAGGATCACCGAGTCGGGAGTGGAGCTGCGCAACGGAGGCCAGGTGCAGGTGCTCAGGATGTTTCCCCGGGTGGAGAAGAAGTTGCTGCCAACCGACAGGCCGCGGAGGCGTAACTAGAACATGAAGAAAGCATTCCTGATCGTGGCCGTCTCGGCGCTCGGAGGCTGCGCGACTCCGCCGCCCCGGCCGAGCGGCATCGAACCCGGCATACGCGCGGCGCTGGAGTCGGCGCCCAAGAAAGAAACCCCCAGCGCGGCCCTCGATCAGGCGCTGCTGCCGCCGCTTCGCATGGCGATGCCCGAAGTGCGCGGACAGCCCGTGGAACCGAGGTTCGACCTTTCGGTCAACAACGCGCCGGCGGCCCAGGTGTTCAACTCGATCGTCTCGGGCACGCGCTATAGCATGCTGGTGTCGCCGAGTGTGACCGGTACCATCTCGGTCAACTTGAAGGACGTTTCGATCACCGAAGCGCTGGACTCTCTGCGCGAGCTCTACGGATACGATTACAAGATCGAGGGCACGCGCATCTTCATCCTGCCCGCGGGACTGCAGACGCGCATTTTCCAGGTGAACTACCTTCAGGGGCAGCGCCGTGGCACGAGCGACGTGCGGGTGCAATCCGGCTCGATCTCGGATACCACCGGAATCAACCAGGCTCCCTCTCCTTCGTCGCTCGCGAATCCTGCCGCGGGTCCGGTCCAGACGCCGGGCCAGGACATGCTCGAGAGCAGCCGTGTGACGACGCGAACCTTGAGCGACTTCTGGGGCGACCTGCGTACGGCGCTGGTGGCGATCGTCGGCAGCGGCGAGGGCCGCAAGGTGGTCGTATCGCCGCAATCCGGGATCGTGGTGGTGAGCGCTCCGGGGCGTGAAATGCGCGCCGTCCAGCAATACCTGAGCGAAAGCCAGATCTCGGTCGAACGCCAGGTCATGCTCGAGGCGAAGATCATCCAGGTGACGCTTTCGGACAGCTATCAGTCGGGCATCAACTGGGCCGCATTCCGCAGCACGGGCCCGAACGTCGCGATCGGACAGAGCGCGAATACCGGCGCCAGTACGCTGCTCGGTTCGAGCGGACAGGTCCTGCAGGGCGGCGGGCAAACGCTAAATCTCGCGACGAGCACCGTGGCCACGGCGGGCAGTGCGCTGGCGGCCGACAATCCGGCGAGCGGCGTGTTCGGGCTCGCGTTCCAGACCTCGAACTTCGCCGCGTTGCTGCAGTTTCTCCAGTCGCAGGGCAACGTCCAGGTGCTTTCCAGCCCTCGCATCGCAACGCTCAACAACCAGAAGGCGGTGCTGAAGGTAGGCACCGACCAGTTCTTCGTCACCAATGTGGCAACCGTCACGACCACCACCGGCGCGACTACGCAGCAGACGCCGACGGTTTCCGTGGCGCCGTTCTTTTCCGGCATATTGCTCGACGTGACGCCGCAAATCGACGCACAGAACAACATCACGCTGCACGTCCATCCATCAATCAGCGACGTCACCACAAGCCAGACCGTGGTCAATCTGGGAGGTACGATTCCGTCGATCACTTTGCCGCTTGCCAAGAGCGCCGTCAGCGAGACCGATACCATCGTGCGAGTGCCGGACGGGAACATCGTGGCGATCGGGGGGCTGATGAGCGTCAACGTGAGCGATAATCGCGGCGGAATTCCCGGCGTCAGCGAAGGCGGACTGGGGGACCTGGTGCGCAACACGAGCCGCATCTCGAGCAAGAACGAGCTCGTCATCCTCATCAAACCTACGGTGATCCAAAGCGAACGCAACTGGGCCGAAGGGATGCGCGATACGCGCGAACGCATCGAGGGGATGACTTTAGAAGAGAAGGGCGGAGCGGGCAGGCAGTGAATTACCTGCGGCACTTCGGCCTGCGCGAACCCCCGTTTGGGATCACTCCGGACACGAGTTTCTTCTGTGCCTGCCGCAGCACGCAGGAAGCCCTGAACACGCTGCTGGTCGCGGTTGCCAACGGCGAGGGATTCATCAAGATCACGGGCGAGGTCGGAACCGGCAAGACGCTGCTGTGCCGGAAGTTCCTTGCCACGCTCGATTCGGGCTGGGTCAGCGCATACGTCCCCAACCCGAGCATCGAACCGCGAACCCTGTTGCTCGAGTTGGCCGAGGAGCTCGGGGTGCAGGTCGACCCTGGTGCGGACCAGCACTACCTGCTCAAGGGCATCACCCGGACGCTGCTCGGCCTCGCGCGCCAGCGCAAACGCGTGGTCTTGTGCATGGACGAGAGCCAGGCGATGCCGATAGAGACCCTCGAGGCGCTGCGCCTGCTGACCAACCTCGAGACCGAAAAGCGCAAGCTGCTGCAGGTGGTGCTGTTCGGACAACCCGAGCTCGATCGCAAGCTCGCGTCGGAGTCCATCCGCCAACTGCGCCAGCGCATCACGTTCCAGTACGAGCTCAAGGCGCTCGCAGAGGACGAAGTGGGAGATTACGTGAATCACCGTCTGACGGTCGCGGGCTACGTCGGCCAGCCGGTGCTCAGTGCGCGTGCGCTGCGCACTTTACACCGGGCGAGCAGGGGATTGCCGCGTTTGGTCAACATCCTGGCGCACAAGTCGTTGCTGCTCGCCTTCGGCGAAGGCGGCTACCGTGTGGAGCCCCGTCACGTGCGCTCGGCGGCGCACGACACGCCGGCTGCCGCCTCGACGCACTGGTGGTGGCCCAGGCTCAGATCGCCGCGCGCCGCCGACTAAAACGCAAGCCATGAGCCTTATCAACAAGATGCTGCAGGAGCTTGATCGCCGGCATGCGGTGAGTTCGCCCGACGCCGACGTCATGACGCAGCAGATCGAGCCGGTCGCTGCGGGGAGACGCAGGCGCGACCTGTTCTGGGTGATTCTCGGGCTCGAGCTGGCCGTTGCGCTGGGGTGGCTAGCGTGGACCAGCTATCAGCTCAGGCCGCGCTCCGTGGTTACCGAGCTGGCGCTGCGAACGGCGGGCGGAATAAGCCACGTACTGCAGCCGGGTCGACCGCCCGCGCCGGCGCAGCAGCAAAGGCCGGTGCCCCAGCCCGCGCTCAAGCGCGCACCGGAAGTGAGCGCTTCGGCTGCTCAGGTTTCTCCGCCGACGCCGCAGCCGGCGATCGAGACGCTGAAGCTCGCGCAGGCGATCACACGCCCGATCCCCCCGTCGCATCCGCGCCCTGCGCCGAATCCGGTCGATCGAAAGCACGCGGCGCCGCCGTCGGCGATCGTCGAGGACGCGCAGCCGCGGGTTCGCAAGCAACCCCATCCGAGCACGCCCGCCCAGCAGGCGCTGGAGGAGTTTCGGCGCGCAGCGCAGTTGCTCGACCAGGGGCGTGTGAGCGAGGCCGAGCAGGCGCTGACCAGCGCGCTGTCGATCGATCCATCTCAAGCGCCTGCGCGACAGGCGCTCATTTCGCTGCTGGTCGACCAGCAGCGTTTGAACGAAGCCCAGCGCTTGCTGCAGGAAGGGCTGACGCTCAATCCTGCCCAGGTGCAATTCGCCACTGTCTCGGCGCGCATCTACGTTGAACGGAACGACTATAACAGGGCGCTCGGAGTATTGCGGGGATGCAAGGGCGACGTGTCGCGCGACGTCGAGTACAACACTTTGTTGGGCGCGGTACTGCAGCACATGGCGCGGCCGGGCGAAGCCGCCGACGCCTATCGTGCGGCGCTACGTGCTGCGCCGCAGACGGGGAAGGCGTGGATCGGCCTCGGGCTCTCGCTCGCGGCGCTGGATCACCGTCCGGAGGCGGCCGAAGCGTTCCGGCGCGGGATTGCGACCGGTTCGCTCAGCCAGGAAGTGAAGGATGATGTCGAGCAGCAGTTGCGGCGCTTGCAGTAGGCTTCAGGCCGCACTCGCGTCCGTTTCGAGCCGTTCCAGTCGATAACCGTAGTTGTAGATCGGCACCACTCGATACCCCCCTTCGGGCCGCAGATCGAGCTTCTTCCTCACTTGGCTGACGTGGGTGTCCACGGTGCGGGTCGCGAGGTCGCCGCTGCGTCCCCAGACAGATTCCTGCAGATGCCCGCGCGACATCAAGCGGCCAATGTTGCGGAACAGGACCACCGCGAGCTCGAATTCCTTCGGCGTGAGCTCGATGCGCGAGCCGTCGCGGCGAATCTCGCCGCGCTGAGTATCGATCTCGAACGGGGGAAACGAAAGCAGAGTCTGCTCCTCTCGCGGGTAGGCGCGGCGCAGCAGCGCGCTGACCCGCGCCAGCATTTCCTGGCGCCGCGCCGGCTTCACCATGTAATCGTCTGCGCCGTTCTCGAGCGCGTACACGATGTCCTCCTCCGAATCGCGCACCGTGATGAACAGGATGGGAACATGCTTGGAAACATTCGCCCGCAGCCAGGTCAGCACTTCGGCACCCGATACATCGGGCACCTGCCAGTCGAGGATGAACAGATCGAAGCTCTCGCGCCCCGCGTGCTTCATCGCTTCGCGCCCCGCCAGGTAGCCGTGAACGTCGTGACCTGCGTCGGCGAGCCAGCGCCGCAGCAGTGCGAGCTGGTCGGGGTCGTCTTCAAGTATCGCAATTCGCATTGCACACCTCCCTGGCGGCGACGCCGCGACGGTGAGGCAAATGATAATGCCGCCGGCGCGCGACGCGAATTCGGATTGTGGCAGAATCGCCGCCTCCCGGAGGACCTGGCAAATGCGACTCGCTCTACTCGGCGGCGGTACGATCGCCCGAATGGTGCTGGAAAACCTGCGTTGCGGGGCGCTACCCGGTATCGAGGTGGTGGCACTGGCGGGAACAGGGGCTGCGACCCGTGCCGCGGCGCTCGCCGGCGAATATGGAATCGACTACGTGCTAGGTGCTCAGGCGCTATGCGCGGCCAAGCCCGACGTGGTTCTCGAGGCGGCCTCGCACGATGCGGTGCGCAGCTGCCTCGTCGCATTCCTTGCCGCAGGCACGTCGGTGATTGTGCTGTCGGCCGGCGCGCTGGTCGATGACGCGCTGCGTCGCGAGGCAGAGTTCGCAGCGCGTTGCTCCGGCGCACTGCTCTACGTGCCTTCGGGCGGAATCGGCGCGCTCGATGCCCTCAAGGGTGCCTGCGCTGCGGGCGAGGTTGAAGTATCAATCCAGGTCGCCAAGCCTCCTGCGGCATGGAGGAAGATCGGCTACGTGGAGACCCTCGGCATCGATCTCGAGTCGCTTGCGGCCGCCACGACGCTTTTCGACGGGCCCGCGCGCGCCGGGGTCCCGCACTTTCCCCAGAACGTCAACATTGCGGCCGTCCTGTCGCTCGCCGGGGTCGGTTTCGACCGTACCAGGCTCAGGGTCGTGGCCGACCCCGCCCTGACGCGAAATACCCATACCATCCGGGTTTCGGGCAAGACGGGCCAGTTCACGATCGTGCTGGAGAACGTGCCGGCGCCCGACAACCCGAAAACCGCCTGGCTTGCCTGCTACAGCGCCTTGGCGGCGCTTAGAGAGGTCGGCTCGCCGGCGCGCTACGGCACCTGACCGGCGCAAGTCGACGCTCCGACCTCAACCTGCTTGACTAAGCAGTGGATAACTCACATAATTTCGGGTTCCGCCGGAGGGGTGCCCGAGCGGTTAAAGGGGGCAGACTGTAAATCTGTTGGCCTTGCGCCTACGTTGGTTCGAATCCAACCCCCTCCACCGGCATCGTGGGCGGGCGCGGCAGACAGGCATTGCGGGTGAACTGAATGGGCGGGTGTAGCTCAATGGTAGAGCAGAAGCCTTCCAAGCTTATGACGAGGGTTCGATTCCCTTCACCCGCTCCAATGCGAAAATTCAGCCCATGTAGCTCAGTGGTAGAGCACTCCCTTGGTAAGGGAGAGGTCATGCGTTCAATCCGCGTCATGGGCACCAGGTAACCTTCAACGAAACGTCAGAGGCAGCGTAGTCATGGCAAAAGGCAAATTTGAGCGGACCAAGCCGCACGTGAACGTAGGCACGATTGGGCATGTGGACCATGGCAAGACGACGCTGACGGCGGCGATGACGAGCAT
>JBOIFB010000067.1:0-11959 GCA_050741415.1 Burkholderiales bacterium
AGGCCGGCGTGCGGCTCGCGATCGACGACTTCGGCACCGGCTATTCGAGCCTTTCCTATCTGCGCCGCCTGCCGATCGACAAGCTCAAGATCGACCGCTCCTTCCTGCAGGAGCTGGCCTCGCATCCCGCCGACGAGACCATCGTGCAGACCATCGCCGCGATGGCGAAGACTCTCGGCCTGGCGGTCGCCGCCGAGGGCGTCGAGACCGAAGCCCAGCTCAAGCGCCTGCTCGCGCTCGGCTGCGAGGAATGGCAGGGCCACTATTTCAGCCCGCCGGTGGAAGCATCCGAGTTCGAGCAACTACTCAGGAGACGTGAGGCTGCTGCGTCCTAGTTGGCTCGCGACACCCGGCACAGCAGCGCTTTGAGATTGGTCTGGTCCGACACGGGGTCGCGCTGGTTCTTGTCGGTCAGGAAATTGACCGAGCGCCACGGGTGGTAGGGCTGGCGCTCGCCCCAGCCGATCGGCACGAACACCGCGTCGGGACGGATGCCGGCGTGCAGCCAGGCCAGCGCTTCGATCGCGCCGTGCGCGGTCTCGATGCGCACCCGCGCGCCGTCGGCGATGCCCAGGCGCGCGGCCTTGTCCGGGTGGATCTGGCAGGTCAGGTCGGGCCACATCTCCTGCGCCTGCCAGAAGTAGTGCGTCAGGCTGTGGAAGTGCGCCGCGCTCGGGCGCCCGGTGACCAGCTCGGTGTCGAAGCCCCTCGCGCGCAGGCGCGCGCCGGGGGAGTCGGCCGAGGGCGCGACGATGCGCCCGCGCGCGGCCGAGGTGTCGGGCCGGCAAAAGGGCGACAGCACCCCTGGGTCGGCATCCGAGTCGAGCAGCTCGACCCAGGGCAGGTCGGCCAGGCACTCGCGCTCGGCGTAGAACTCGGGCAGCGCCGAGAGTCCGAGCGCGGCGAATTTCGCCTCCATCGCTTCGGTCCAGAATTCGAGCTTGCCGCTCGGGGTGGGAAAGCGCTGCCCGGGCGGCGCGCCGGCGGCGCTCGTGCCTTCCAGGTAGAGCGTGTCGATCTCGGGCGAAGATTCGCTTGCCACCGGCTGGCGCACCCAGCGGTAGGGCACCGAATGCAGCCGCTTTTGGGTCGCGCCGCGCAGGAGATCGTTGTCGATGCAGGCCTCGTCCCAGAATACGCGCGGGTCTTTCCAGGATTCCTTCAGCACGTCGCCCATGCCCAGGCGCCGGCCGAGCTCGATCCAGATCCAGCCGTCGGCTTTCGCTTCGCCCGGCGGCTCGATCATCTTGTCGATCCAGACGATGCGCCGGTCGTCGTTGCCGCGCCCGATCTCGCCCTTCTCGATTCCGGTCGCGGCCGGCAGGACGTAATCGGCGTAGGCCGAGGTCTCGTTGGCAAACAGCTCGATGTGCACCACGAGGTCAAGCGCCGCGAAGGCTTCGCGCGCGGCGCGCTGCCCCGGCCAGAGCGACATCGGGTTGTTGCAGGCGATGAGCGCCTTGATGGGGTAGGGCTTGCCGCGCGCCATCGCTTCGGTCCAGCCGGTCGGGCTGCGGCGCACGCGCGGTTTGGCGATCCTGGGCCGGCGCTCCGGCGGCGCATCGGGCGCGATCGGAGTGCCGTGGCTCATGTTGAAGAACGCGCCGCCGCGCCGGCCCCAGTTGCCGGTGATCGCGGCGAGGAACATCAGCACGCGGTTGGTCTGGGTGCCGTTGCTGTGCTGGTTGACGCCGCGGCTGGCGAAGATGACGCAGCCGTCGGCCGCGGCGACCTCCTCGGCCAGGCGCCGGATCTCGCTCGCCGCGATCCCGGTCACCGGCTCGGCCCACTCGGGCGTGTACCCGCGCGCGAGGATGAAGTCGCGCCAGCGCTCGAAGCCGAGCAGCCAGTCGCGGCAGAAGGTCTTGTTTTCAAGATTGTTCGTCAGGATGTGCTGGCACAGCGCGAGCGCGAGCGCCATGTCGGTGCCGGGCCGGATCGCGAGCCAGCGCTCGGCCTTGGACGCGGTGACCGTCAGGCGCGGATCGACCACCACCATCTTCGCGCCGTTCCTGAGGCGCCAGTCGTTCACCATGCCGAAGTACACCGGGCGCGTCTCGGCCTGGTTGTCGCCGAGATACAGGTACATCTGCGCCGCGCCGATGTCCGCGGGCGTGTAGCTGTTGCCCGAGCCGATGCGGCCCTGGGTCAGCTCGTAGGCGACGTTCTTGCCGCTGGCGCAGAACGGGTCGGTGCCCTCGTGGTTGGGCGTGCCCCAGAGCTGCGCGAACAGGCGCGTGTAGCCGAGGTAATCGAGCATCCCGGTACGGGTGCCGATGAAAAGGGCGAGCGCTTCGCTGCCGTAGGCATGCCTTATTTTTTCGAGTCGTTCAGAAATTTCATCCAGTGCCTGATCCCACGACACGCGCTCGAAGCGGCCCTCTCCGCGCGCGCCGATGCGCTTTTGCGGATAGAGCAGCCGATGCGGGTTGCGGTAGAGCTGAAGAGTCAATTGCGACTTGGGACACACGCGGCCCTGGAGCAGCGGGTCGTCGTCGTTGCCGGTGATCTTGACCAGCTCCTCGCCGCGGAAATGAAACTTGGTGCTGCAGCAGTTGAAGCAGATATTGCAGCCCCCCGGCACCACCCGATCCGCCTCGGCATCTGTTCTCTTGGAACGATAGGGATATTCGGGTTCGACTCGCAAAGCTGCTCCCGACGTCACCTGCGCCCGTTCCTGCGCGACCTGCGGCGCGAGCCGTTCGAGATAAACGGTGGCGGGCCCGAGCAGGAAGGCGTCGTTGTCGCGCACGCTGCGCCCCTCGGACGCGGCGCGCGCGAGCAGCTCTTCGCGCCGGCCGAAGCCGATCGCGCGCGTCGGGCACACGCTCGCGCAGGCGGTGGTCAGCCCTTCGGCGCGGCGCTCGCTGCACAGGTCGCATTTCAGCGCGTGGTGCCCTTCGGCGTCGTAGCCCATCGCGCTGTAGGGACAGGCGATGACGCACTCGCCGCAGCCGGTGCAACGGTCCTCGAGCACGCTCACGACCCCCGTGACGGGATGCTTGACGATCGCCTTCGGATTGACCGGGCAGGCGCGCAGGCAGGCCGGGCGTTCGCAGTGCTGGCAGGCCAGAGTCAGAAAAGCGAGCGCGGGCTCGTCCGTGCCGCCGCTCCACACCACCTTGTTGCGGTATTCTCCCGGCCCGAGCCGGTGCTCCTGCTTGCACGCGGCCTCGCAGCTCTTGCAGCCGGTGCAGCGCTCGAGGTCGATCATCAGCGCGAGGCGCTCATTTTTCGTTTCGATCACCAGCCCGCCCCCCAGGCGGCAAGATGCCACCACGTGATGCGTCCGCCGCCCGCGACGTAGCCGGCGAACAAGGTCACCGTCAGCACGTGGATCGCCACCCCGAGCACGAACAGCCAGGCGAGCGCCAGGTGCAGCGGCCGCCACCAGGCCTGCGCCGCGCCGGCCGCGGCGCGCGTGCCGAGCAGGCGCGACTCCTCGCGCGCCAGGCGCCGGTAGGTGAGCGCGAGGCGCGGGGCACGCAGCAAGTGCGGCAGTGTGACGGAGAAGGTGCCTTCATCAGCTCGCGGGTCGATTTGTTCGAGAAGAGAGACCTTTGCGTCGATCAACTGCCGCAGTCGCTCACGTGTCGTCGCGTCCGGGGCGGCAAACACATGTGTTTTCGAGGCGAAGGTCGCCGCCATGCGGCGTGCGCCGCGCAAGCGGGCCCAGACGCCGAGCGCGGCGAGGGCGAGGATCGCGGCGAGCAGCAGGGCAGGCGGGCGGCGCAGAAAGCCGCCCGAGTGCACCGCAATCAGCACCGCGCCGGCAAGCGAGCACAGTACATGCGCATTGAACCAGGCGCGCGGGTCTCGGCTCGTCCCGCCGCGCTTGGCGAGCGCAAACGCGGCCGGCACCAGCAGCAAGAGCGCGCCGGCGACCCCGGCCAGGTAGAGCTCGGGGCTGCCCGGCTCGCGCCAGGCCGGCGCGAGCCACGCCCGCAGCGCGAACCACGCGCCGATCGCGGCGACCGCGGCCGCGACGAGGGCGATGAGCCTGCGATTGTCGAGGTCGGGGGCAGGGGAGGACATGGCGCCGGGTTCCGGCGCCGATTGTCGCATTGCCCGCTCAAGGCTGAGCTGCGCCGCGCCGCCAGCTTCCCGGCGGCGCGCCGAAGGTTTTGCGAAAGGCCTTGTTGAACGCGGCTTCGCTTTCGTAGCCGACCGCCTCGGCGACCTCGCGCAGCTTGCGCCGGTCGTCGCGCAGCATCGAGCGGGCAAGGTGCAGGCGCCAAGCTTTGAGGTACTCCATGGGCGACTGCCCGACCAGTCGGCTGAAGCGCTCTGCCAGCACGCTGCGCGAAATGCCTGCCGTGCGCGCGAGCTCCGGCACGGTCCAGCCGCGCACCGGGTCGGCGTGCATCAGCTCGAGCGCGCGCCCGACGTAAACGTCCTTCACCCCGGCGAGCCAGCCCGTGCTGGACATTTCGCTGCCCGCCATGTACTCGCGCAGCGATTCGACGAACACCACCTCGTTGAGCCGCTCGAGCATCAGGCGGGTGCCGGGCCGCTGCTGCTTGACCTCGCCCACGATCAGCTCCACGGTCGAGCGCAGCCAGGCCGAGGCGCCTTCGCGGAACGCGTGCACCACCATCAGCCGCGGCAGGCTGGCGAGCAAAGGCGCGAAGGTAACGGCGTCGCAATGGACGAAGCCGCAGAACAGATGCATCACCGGTCCGGCGCCGCCGTGAGCGATGTCGGGCAGACCGACCCAGGGCGGCGGCGGCAGCAAGCTGCCGATCGGCACTGGCGGCAGCGCCGCGCCGGCGCCGACCGTGTGCGCGTCGCCGTGGGGCAGGATCACCACGTCGCCCGCTTCGAGCTCGGCGTGCTGCCCATCGAGCGTGATCCGGCAACGGCCGTCCATGATCACGTGAAAAACGACCGCGCACTTGCTCACCAGCCCCATCGCCTGGGCAAGGTTCGCGGCGCTGTCGCTCGCCACGCACCAGGGCTCGCGGAACTCGCAGCGGAACAGAGCGGCCCCCGAGAGCCTCACCACGCGCAGCACGTCGGAAAGCACGTCCATGCGTTGCGGCGCAGGCTGCGGTTCCGGCGTATCGGACAACAAATCCGGGGTGTTGGCCATTGGGCGTCTCCGCGTCGGGTGCTAGCTTAGCGGCACGATGCTAGCACCTGGCCGGCACGTAACCAAAACGGGAGGAAATATGGAAAGCGCCAAGCCCAACTTGGTGGTTCTGATGACGCGCGGCACCGACCACGAGCTGTCTTCGGTCGGATTCACGATCGCCAACGGCGGCCTGACCGCCGGCCTGCAAGTCTCGATCTTTCTCACCAGTGCGGCGGTCGACCTGGTGCGCAAGCGTGCCGCCCAGTCGACCCATGTCGCCCCGCTCGAGCCGCTGGACGCCATGATCGGCGATTTCGTCAAGCGCGGCGGCAATCTGTGGGCCTGCACGCCCTGCGTCAAGGCGCGCGGCTATGAGGCGGAGGATCTGCTCGACGGGGTCACGATCACCGGCGCGAGCAAGATGCACGAACTGATCAAGCAGGGCGCGGCCACGCTCAGCTTCTGAGGAGACCGCCAATGGAACCGATCGCAATCCGCGCATCGATCGAACGTGCCAGCGCCGCCCTGACGCAGAACCCGGCCATGGCGCGCAGCACGGCCGCGCCGCTCACCGCGCGGCTGATCGACGGGCTCGCGTTCGAGGTCACCGGCGCCGGCGGCGAGACCGTGCGCACCGACATGCCGTCGATGATGGGCGGGGAGGCGAGCGCGCCCAATCCCGGCTGGCTGATGCGCGCGTCGCTCGCGGCCTGCACCGCGACCGTGATCGCGATGCGCGCCGCAAAGCTCGGGATCAATCTGACCACCCTGGAAGTGGAGGCCGGGAGCGACACCGACAGCCGCCGCCTGCTCGGCCTGGACGACGAGGCGCGGTCGGTGCTCGCGCTGCGCCTGCGGGTCAGGATCGGCGCGCAAGGCGCGAGCGAGGCAACGCTGCGCGAGATCGCGGCCTGGGGCGACGCGCATTCGCCGGTCGCCTGCACCCTGCGCATGCCGCCCGCGATCTCGACCGAGGTCGATATCGTGCGCTAGCGAGGCCGATCGGCGCCAGGCGGGTGTGGTCTGGGATATGCTCGCACGGACCCCATGCTGCGCAAAAATTTCTCGCCGGTGTCGGCGGCCGGGCACGTTTTCCGCTGGCTGCCCACGGGCGCCGCCGCGCTTGACGCAATGCTGCAGCATATCGGGCAGGCGCAGCACAGCATCGCGCTGGAGTTCTACATCTGCAAGCCGGGCGCCGTCGCCGATCGATTTCGCGCCGCGCTCACCGCTGCCTGCCTGCGCGGCGTGCGGGTGCAGCTGATGCTCGATGCCTTCGGCTCCGACGCGGTCGCGCGCGGCTACTGGCTCGAATTCGAGCAGAGCGGCGGGCAATTGCGCTGGTTCAATCCGATCCGGCTGCTGCGCCTGAGCTTCCGCAATCATCGCAAGCTGCTGCTGGCCGACGGCGCGGCGGCGATCGTCGGCGGCGTGAATCTCGCCGACGAGTACGACGGCGACGGCGTCGCCGCAGGCTGGCGCGATTTCGCGCTCGAGCTGCGCGGCCCGCTGGTCGAGGCGCTGGCCGGCAGCTTCGCGCGCATGTGGTCGCTGGCCCCATTCGGCGTGGCCGAGCTGCGCCGCTTCGCCCGCACGCGCCCGCCCTCGATTCAGGACCCTTCCCGGCCGGCGCTGCTGCTGACGGGCCCGGGGTGGCGCAGCGTCGATACCCGGCGGCAGCTCTATGCCGACCTGCGCGCGGCTTCGCGCGTGAGCGTGCATGCCGCCTATTTTCTGCCGACGCGCAAGTTCGGCCGCATGCTGGCGGACGCGGCGTCGCGCGGCGAGGCGCGCATTCTGATGCCCGCGAACAGCGACGTGCCCGTGGCTCAGCTCGCCGCCGGGCACGCGATGCGCCGCCTGGATCATTCCGCGATCCGGTGCTTCGAGTACCTGCCGCAGATGATGCACGCCAAGCTGCTCGTGATCGACGACGTGGTGTACATCGGCTCGGCCAATCTCGACGTTCGCAGCCGGCTGATCAACTACGAGCTGACGCTGCGCCTGCCGGTGCCGGCGCTGGCGCAGCAGGCGCGCGCGCTCTTCGACGCGGACTTGCGGCACAGCCGCCCGTGCCGGTCGTCCGTGCCGTCATGGTGGCTGCGGCTCAAGCAGCGCGCGGCGTACTGGCTGCTGGCGCGAGTCGATCCCTACATCGCCAGCCGCAGGCTGCGGATGCTGCAATAGCCCGCGCCAAGCCGGATGGAAGAGCTACTCTATGGGTCATTGTTCAAACCAGGAGTCCGAGGCGACCCATGGCTCAAACCGCGCAAGCCCGCCCGATCGCGGGAGCAGACGACGAGGCGCAGCGCGTCTTCAAGCTTCAGCGCGAGGCTTGCCTGCGCGATCCCTACCCGGGCCTGAAGGAGCGCAGCAATCGCCTGCGCGCGCTGGAGGCGATCCTGGCGGCGAACGCCGACGCGATCTGCGACGCCATTCGCGAGGACTTCGGACATCGAAGCACCGAGGAGTCCAAGATTCTCGAGCTGTTCCCGAGCGTCGACGGGATCCGGCATACGCTGAGGGAGCTGCCGGCCTGGATGCGCCCCGAGCGCCGGCACGTCTCGTGGCTGTTCGCGACCGGATCCAATCGCGTCTTCCCCCAGCCCAAGGGGGTCGTGGGCATCGTCTCGCCGTGGAACTACCCGCTCTTCCTCACCGTGAGCCCGCTCAGCAGCGTCCTGGCGGCCGGGAACCGGGCCATGATCAAGATGGCGCGCAACTCCCGGCATCTCTGCCGGCTGCTGCATGAAAAATTCAGCGCGGAATTTCCGCAGGATACGGTCGCAATCCTGCCGGGAGTGCGGGCCGAGGATTTCTCGACGCTGCCCTTCGACCACATCATCTTCACGGGCTCGGCGGATTCCGGCCGCAGCGTCATGCGCGCGGCGGCGGAGAACCTGACGCCGGTCACGCTCGAGCTCGGCGGGAAGTCGCCCACGATCGTGTGCGACGACTTCGACATCGACCAGGCCGCTTCAAGAATCCTCTACGCGAAGTTCGTCAACGCCGGGCAGACCTGCCTCGCGCCGGACTATGTCTTCGTTCCCGAGGCCAGGCGGGAGCAGTTCGTCGCCGCGGCGACGCGCATCCTGCCCGCGCGCTACCCGGATACGAACGCTCCCGGCTACACCTCGATCATCGACGACAAGTCCTACCGGCGGCTTCGCTCGACGCTCGACGACGCCGCGCACAAGGGCGCGAAGCTCGTTCCGCTCGTGCCGGGCGCTTCGTTCAACGACGCGCTGCGCAAGATCCCGCCTCACCTGGTGCTGGAGGCGACCGGGGACATGACCATCATGCAGGAGGAGATCTTCGGCCCGTTATTGCCGGTGCTGACGTACCGCAATCTGGACGAAGTGATCGAGTACGTGACGAAGAGGGATCGGCCGCTCGCCCTGTATGCATTTACCAACGACCGCGCGCGGCAGGAAAAGCTGCTCTACGGCACCCTGTCCGGAGGCGTCACGATCAACAACTGCATCCTGCACGTCGCCCAGCACGCCCTGCCCTTCGGCGGCGTGGGCGCGAGCGGCATGGGTCAGTACCACGGCCATGAGGGGTTCGTGGAGTTCAGCAAGATGCGGCCGGTCTTCACCAACCCGCGGCTGTCGCTGCTATCGCTCCTTTATCCGCCCTACACCGGGCGGCAATCACGGATGATCGATCTGCTGCTCAAGTGGAAACGATAGCCTGGTCCGAACCTCGGCGCGCCACCAGGTCGACCAGCGCCGACATGCCCGAGTGGCCTTTGCCTTCGCGGATCTCGCCGTCGTGCTCGGCCAGATGCACGATGTCGAGCGCGGCGAACTGGCTGCGCAGCAGTTCCGCGGTGTAGAGGTTCTCCAGCACGCCGGGGCCGCCGGTCTTGTACTCGATCTGGCGCGGCCCGTAGCCCTGCAGCACGAGCAGGCCGCCGGGGGCGAGGGCGCGCATCATGCCGGCGAAGACGCGCGCGCGCTCCGGCGGCGAGGCGAACTGGATGAAGATCGCAAGCACCAGGTCGTAGTGCGCCGCATCCCAGTCCCAGTGGTCGATGTCGGCCACGTGCCGATCGATCTCGACGCCCGCCTCGCGCGCGAGGCGGCGCGCCTTCTCCACGCCCACCGGCGAGATGTCGAACGCGGTGACGCGCAGTCCCTGGCGCGCGAGCCAGACGCTGTTGCGCCCCTCGCCGTCGGCGACGCAAAGCGCGCTCATGCCTGCGCGCAGCCGATGTCCCTGCGAGGCGAGAAACACGTTCGGCTCGGTGCCGAAGTGGTAATCGTCGCCGCCGAAGCGCCGGTTCCAGCGCTCGGTCTGCTGCGAGAAGGACATCTCAGGCCTGCTTGCGCGCGCGCGGCGGACCGCGGAAGCCGTCGCGCATCAGGCGGTCGAATTCTTCGGCCACGCACGCGTCGTCCTCGAGCATCCTGCCCGCGTCGGCCTCGGCGTACTTCATCGCGCCGATGTCGGCGAAGGCTTGCTGCACCTTCGGGCTCCACAGGCCGATGTCGCGCACCGTGGGCACGATGCGGCTGAACAGGCGCATGCGGTAGCGGGTCATGTTCTCGGCGCCGTCCATCGCCGCGAGCGCGTCGTCGAGGTCGATGCCGATCTGCGGCCACATCTCGGGCAGGTTGAAGCGCTCGCGCAGCTGATGCACGCCCTCGATCACGAAGTCCTCGCGCTCGGCGCGCTCGGCCTCGGTCAGCTGCGGGTAGTAGTCGCGCAGCGCAAGCCGGCCGAAGGCGACGTGGCGCGCCTCGTCCTGCATCACGTAGGCGTTGACTGCGGAGCACAGCGGGTTCTTCGCGTAGTCGCGAAAGCGCTGGAACGCGGACAGGGCCAGGCCCTCGATCAGCACCTGCATGCCGAGGTAGGTGAAGTCCCAGCGCCGGTCCGTGATCGCCTTTTCGAGCAGCTCCTTGAGCGGGCCCGTGACCGGGTAGACGAAGCGGAACTTCTCCGTCAGCAGGCGGCGGTAAACCTCGACGTGGCGCGCCTCGTCCATGACCTGGGTCGCGGCGTAGAACTTGGATTCGATGGTCGGAACGTCCTGCACGATCTTGGCGGCGCAGATCAGCGCGCCCTGCTCGCCGTGCAGGAACTGCGAGAGCTGGAACGCCTGCGTGTGGTAGCGCAGGTCCGAGCGCTGGCGCCCGGACAGCTTGTGCCACAGCGGCGTGCCGTGCATCGGCAGCATCCTGTCGTCTACCTGCATCGGGTCGTCGGGGTCGACCTCGAGGCTCCAGTCGATGCGCCGCTCGGCGTCCCACTGCTCGCGCTTGCCCTTGGCGTAGAGTTGCAGCAGCTCATCGCTGCGCGCGTCGTAATCCCAGGTGAACGAGACCTCGGTTGCGCCCTCCACCTTCCAGTGGGTCTGCTCGACGGGCAGCAGATAGCGGTGCAAGGTGGACATGGCTTGGGATATTGTATACGGGACGCAGGGATAAGGCTGAAGGGCGGCCAATGGTCGAAGTCGACGCGGAGCTGGAGCGAGCCGACAAAGCGAGGCGGGCGCAGGACCGCGCCCAGCGCGAGCGCCTGCGCTGGATCGGCGGGGTTGCGCTGAGCTATGCGATCGACACGCTGTTTCTCGTGCTTTACGCCGCGGCCGGGACGATCCAGGCGCGGGTGGCCGTGGCCTACGGCGGCGCCGGCTTCGCCTTTTGCCTGGTCTACGCCTTGATCGTCGCCTCCGGCCTGAACCTGCGCTTGCGCGATCCGAGCATCATGGTGCCGGGCGTTCCGTGGGGCGTGATGGCGCAGCTGCTCGTGGTGGCGATGGCGCCGCAGATCACATTTCCCTACATCGTCAATCTGTTCACCGTATTCGCCTTCGGCATGCTGTGGCTGAACCTGCGCCAGGCGGCGGGGGTATGGGCGCTGGCGGTGGCCGGAACCGGCGCGGTGCTTTACCTGCATCAGGGTCGGCTCGGCGTCGCCGCCTCGAGCACGCTCGAGCTCACTTTGTCGTGGCTGTTCCTGTCGGTGATCCTGAGCCGCAGCCTGGTGCTGACCGTCTACGCCAACCGCCTGCGCGCGCGCCTGGGCGAGAGCCGGCGCAAGCTCGCTTCGGCGCTGGATCAGATCCAGGAGCTGGTGCACTACGACGAACTGACCAAGGCTTTCAACCGGCGCTCGCTGGTGGCCCGCCTGGGAGAAGAGCTGAGCCGTTCGCAGCGCACGCGCGTGCCGTTCAGCGTCGCGATGCTCGACCTCGACCATTTCAAGGCCGTCAACGACGGCTACGGCCACGCGGTCGGCGACGCGGTATTGAAGGCCTTCGCCGGGTTGGCGCAGGCGGCGATGCGCAAGACCGACGTCTTCGGCCGCTACGGCGGCGAGGAGTTCCTGTTGATCCTGACCGCGAGCGGCAAGGCCGGCGCGGCCGGCGCGGTCGAGCGCGTGTGCGCCGCCGCCGCGGCCCACGACTGGGGCAAGATCGCCGCGGGCCTCAAGCTCACGCTATCCGCCGGCCTGGCCGAGTACCGGCATGGCGAGTCGATCGAGCCGTTGATCAATCGCGCCGACGCGGCGCTGTACGACGCCAAGCGCGCGGGACGCAACCGGCTGGTGGTCGTGGACTAGGCTACTTCGCCAGCGCCTTCATCGCGCGCTCGAGGCCGGCGATGGTGGTGGGGTACATGCGCCCGCCCATGAGCTCCTTCATCACCTGGATCGACTGGCGGTAGGCCCAGATCTCCTCCGGCTCGGGGTTGAGCCAGACGCACTTGGCGTAGATGTCGGTCACGCGCTTGAGCCACAGCGCGCTCGGCTCCTCGTTGAAGTACTCGATCGAGCCGCCCGGCTGCAGGATCTCGTAAGGGCTCATGGTCGCGTCGCCGACGAAGATCACCTTGTAGTCGTGGCCGTACTTGTGCAGCAGATCCCAGGTGCGGG
>JBOIFB010000068.1:0-11923 GCA_050741415.1 Burkholderiales bacterium
GGTCGAGGAGATGGGGCATAAGGGCAAGCCGGCGAAACTCGAAGATCCCGAGTCCTATCTGAGCGACGTCGTGGAAGAAGCTGCGGCAGAGGCTGTGACGCGCCCGCCGGTCGTGACGGTCATGGGCCACGTCGATCACGGCAAAACGTCCCTGCTCGACTATATTCGCCGCGCGAAGGTGGCGGCGGGCGAGGCAGGAGGAATTACGCAGCATATCGGCGCCTACCACGTGGAAACGCCGCGCGGTGTGGTGACTTTCCTGGACACCCCGGGTCACGAGGCCTTTACGGCCATGCGGGCGCGTGGCGCCAAGGTGACCGATTTGGTGATTCTTGTCGTCGCGGCAGACGACGGCGTCATGCCGCAGACGATCGAAGCGATCAACCACGCGAAAGCGGCCGAAGTCCCGCTCGTGGTAGCGATAAACAAGATAGACAAACCAGATGCACATCCGGACAAGGTGAAGCAGGAACTGTTGAGCCATGGCGTGGTGCCAGAAGAATATGGTGGTGACACGCCGTTCGTTCCCGTTTCGGCGAAGACCGGGCAAGGCATCGACGACCTGCTTGAGCGCGTGCTGCTACAGGCGGAAGTGCTCGAATTGAAGGCTTCGGTGGATGCGCCGGCCAAGGGCGTTGTGATCGAGGCGCGGCTGGACAGGGGGCGCGGCCCCGTGGCGACGCTGCTGGTGCAGTCCGGAACGCTCAAGCGGGGCGACATCGCCCTTGCCGGGGCGGCGTTCGGCCGAGTTCGTGCGATGCTTGACGAAAACGGCACGCCTGTGCAATCGGCGGGCCCTTCAATTCCGGTCGAGATTCAGGGGCTGTCCGAAGTGCCGCAGGCAGGCGAGGAAATGGTCGTAATGGCCGACGAGCGCAAGGCGCGCGAGATCGCGCTGTTCCGCCAAGGAAAGTTCAGAGACGTCAAGCTCGCGAAGCGGCAGGCGGCCAAACTCGAGAACGTGTTCGAGCAGATGGGCGAGGACGAAAAGAAGGCGCTCGCAATCGTGCTCAAGGCCGACGTTCAGGGTTCGCAGGAAGCTCTCGCGCATGCGCTCGCTCGACTTTCGACCGACGAGGTAAAGGTAAACGTGGTGCACGCCGGTGTGGGCGGCATCACCGAGTCGGATGTCAACCTCGCAATGGCATCGGGCGCGGTAATCATCGGCTTCAATGCCCGTGCCGATGCAACGGCACGCAAGCTGATCGAAAGTGCCGGCGTAGATGTGCGCTACTACAACATCATTTATGAGGCAGTCGATGAAATCAAGGCTGCGCTCTCGGGCATGTTGGCGCCCGAGAGGAAAGAGCAGGTGATTGGGTCGGTGGACGTTCGCCAGGTATTCCGCATCTCGAAAGTTGGCGCTGTCGCGGGCTGCTACGTGCTCGAAGGTAACGTCAAGCGGAGTGCGCAGGTGCGCGTGCTGCGAGACAACGTCGTGATCCATACCGGGGACATAGATTCGCTCAAGCGATTTAAGGATGATGTGCGCGAGGTCAAGGCCGGGTTCGAATGCGGCATATCATTGAAGAACTTCAACGATCTGAAGGAGGGCGACCAGCTCGAGGTGTTCGAAGTGATGGAAGTCGCCCGCACGCTCTAGTGATCGGATATGGCGCGACAGAGCGGACGTGCGCAGAAAGTCGGGGATCAAATCCAGCGCGAGCTTTCCTCGATCCTGCATCGCGAGCTGCGCGACCCGAGAGTCGGGATGATTACACTGACCGGCGTCGAAGTCTCTTCCGACTGTGCCCACGCGACGGTATTCTTTACTTGCCTTGACGCCTCTCACATTCCGGAAGCTACCAAGGGCTTGCGGCGCGCGGGGGGCTTTCTGCGCACGCAGCTAGCGAAACGCATAAAGCTTTACACGGCGCCGGAGCTTCGCTTCGTCTACGATGAATCGATCGAACGCGGAGCGCGTCTGTCGCAGCTGATCGACAGCGTTACCGGCGAACAGAAGCACTGAAGCGGGCAGGTGCCCTCGTGCGTCGCCGGCTAGACGCGGCCCTTTTGCTGGACAAACCGAGCGGCCTAAGCTCGAACGCCGCGCTGCAGGCCGCGAAGCGCTTGTTCCGCGCCGGTAAGGCGGGCCATGCCGGAACGCTTGATCCGCTCGCGTCCGGACTGCTGCTGGTGCTGTTCGGCGATGCGACCAAGTTTGCCGGTCGGCAGCTGGACGCCGATAAATCCTACCTCTCGACCGTTCATCTTGGTGTCACGACAATCACCGGGGATTCGGAGGGCGAGGTCCTCGAACGACGGCCGGTGAGCGTTACTCGGCCGCAAATCGAGGCGGCCTTGGAGAAATTCCGCGGCTCGATCTTGCAGACGCCGCCTATGTACTCCGCCCTGAAGCTGGAGGGCAAACCGCTCTACCTGCTGGCGCGCGCGGGTAAGACCGTGGAGCGTCGTCCGCGCGCAATCTCGATCCGCAAGCTTGAGCAGGTGTCGCTCCGGGGAGACCTTCTTGAACTGCGGATTTGCTGCAGCAAGGGGACCTACGTACGCAGTCTCGCGGAAGACATCGGACGAGCACTCGGCACGGGCGCACACTTGACCGCGCTGCGCCGCACCGCGGCAGGTGGCCTATTTGTGGACGACGCGGCCACCCTCGACGCGCTTGCGGAAATGACCGAAGACGAACGGACGCGCAGGCTGTTGCCGCTCGACGCGTTGCTTAGCGAACTGCCGCGGCTGAACTGCGGAATCGAACAGGAAGCGCGCTTGCGCAACGGTCAGACGATCAAGGTCGGACCGGAGCTCGCCGGGCAGTGCGCGCTGCATGGTCCGGCCGGGCTTATCGGGGTAGGGCTGGCAGATGGAGCCGGGATGCTGCGACCAGTGAGATTGACCGCGCCAAACGCAATCGAACGGGCGCAAGCGGCTGAAATACATAAAAAAACTTGTGAATAGCGCGCGGATTGAGTTAAAATCTCGCTTCGCACTGGGGGAGTATATGGGATTGCAGGTCGCGCAAAAGGCGCAAGTGGTTCAACAGTTTCAACGCTCCGGTAAGGATACTGGCTCGCCGGAGGTGCAGATTGCACTACTTACGGAGCGAATTAACGGCCTTTCCGAGCACTTCAAGAACCACGTCAAGGATTTCCATTCGCGTCGCGGTCTGCTGAAGATGGTGAGCCAACGACGCAAGTTGCTCGACTACCTGAAGCGCACCGACGCTGACAAGTATCGAGCAGTGATCGAGCGGCTCGGCCTACGCAAGTAGCTTCTCTTTCGATGTATCGACGGAAGACGCTCATTCAATGGATGAGCGTTTTCGTTTTTTGCGTCAGCCCCGTGCGCTGAGCGCCGCACCGTCGCAGCGCTACGGCGCTGCAATTTGCATTTAGAGGAAACAGGCTTTGAATCCAATCAAGAAGACGTTCACATTCGGCGGCCAGCAGGTCATGTTCGAGACTGGCGAAATCGCCCGCCAGGCGCACGGCGCCGTGCTCTGCACAATCGACGACACGGTTGTCCTCGCCACCGTGGTGGCAGCGAAGGAGGCACGACCAGGCCAGGAATTTTTTCCTTTGACGGTCGACTACGTCGAAAAGACTTACGCCGCAGGCAAGATTCCCGGGGGGTTCTTCAAGCGCGAGGGACGCCCTTCGGAGAAGGAGACGCTGACCTGCAGGCTGATCGACCGCCCGATCCGGCCGCTGTTTCCGGACGGGTTCTACAATGAAGTGCAGGTCGTCGCCACGGTCATGTCATGCAATCCCGAGGTGGACCCCGATATTCCAGCGATGCTCGGAGTTTCGGCCGCGCTCACCCTCTCGGGCATTCCGTTCAGCGGGCCCATCGGTGGCTGTCGCGTCGGCTATGTCGATGGGCAGTACGTCCTGAATCCGACGGCAACGCAGTTGAAGAGCTCTAAGCTGAATCTGGTCGTCGCCGGCACGGAGCAGGGCGTGTTGATGGTGGAGTCCGAGGCGCAGGAACTGCCTGAGGATGTGATGCTCGGTGCCGTAATGTTTGGCCACGAGCAGATGCAGGCGGCCATTCGGGCGATCGACGAACTGGCGGAGGTGGCGGGCAAGCCGGCGTGGGACGTGCAATTGTCGGCGAAGAATGAAGCATTGATCGCGCGAGTGGCGGCTCTGGCGGAGAAGGACTTGCGCGAGGCGTTCGAAATGCGCCAGAAGCAGGCGCGCAACGTACGGCTCGGGGAAATCCGCAAGGGAACGCTTGCTAAGCTGCAGGAGGAGTCGAAGGAATCCGGCAGCGAAATCAATCCGAGCGAAGTGAAAGACGTCTTCTTCGAGCTCGAATCGAAGATCGTGCGCACCCAGATCCTTGACGGGGAGCCCCGCATAGACGGGCGCGATACGCGTACGGTGCGGCCGATTACCATCCGTCCCGGCGTTCTGCCGCGGACTCACGGTTCGGCGTTGTTCACCCGAGGCGAAACGCAGGCCCTGGTCACCGTGACCCTGGGAACCGGGCGCGATGAGCAGATCATCGACGCGCTGATGGGTGAATATCGCGAGCGCTTCATGCTCCACTACAACATGCCTCCGTATGCGACGGGCGAAACCGGACGCATGGGTACGCCGAAGCGACGTGAAGTCGGCCATGGCCGACTCGCCAAGCGTGCGTTAGCGGCAGTATTGCCCACAGCGGAGGAATTCGGCTATTCGATGCGGGTCGTGTCCGAGATCACGGAGTCGAACGGATCGTCTTCGATGGCGTCGGTATGCGGCGGTAGTCTGGCTCTGATGGACGCGGGCGTGCCGGTCAAGGCGCACGTGGCGGGAATCGCGATGGGCTTGATCAAGGACGGCAATCGCTTTGCGGTGCTTACCGACATTCTCGGCGACGAGGATCATCTCGGCGACATGGACTTCAAGGTGGCCGGTACGGACCGAGGCGTTACGGCGCTCCAAATGGACCTCAAGATCGAGTCGATTACCAAGGAGATCATGCGCGTGGCGCTCGATCAGGCGCGCGAAGGCAGATTGCACATTCTCAACCTCATGCAGCAGGCGATCGAGCACTCGCGTCAAGAGGTTTCGACCTTCGCGCCTCGCATCATCAAGATTAAGATCAATCCGGAAAAGATTCGTGACGTAATCGGTAAAGGCGGCGTCGTCATCCGTGGTTTGCAAGAGGCGACCGGCGCAACCATTGAAATCGAGGATGACGGCACGGTATCAATCGCTTCAACAAGCGCCGAGGGCGGCGAGGCGGCGAGGCAAAAGATCCTTGAGCTTACCGCGGACGTCGAGGTGGGCAAGATCTACGAAGGCCCGGTACTGAGATTGCTCGACTTCGGCGCCATCGTTCAGCTACTGCCCGGGCGCGATGGTCTACTGCACATCTCGCAGATCAGCAACGAGCGGGTAAACGCTGTATCGGACTACCTCAAAGAGGGCCAGATCGTGAAAGTGAAGGTGCTGGAGGCCGACGACAAGGGTCGCGTACGGCTGTCGATGAAGGCCGTGAATCCGCCAGAGACGGCGAAGCAGGGCTGAGCTCGCCGAGGCTGCGGGAAGAAAAAAAGGGCGCCTAGGCGCCCTTTTTTTATTGCATACCATGCGCGTCGCCTACTTGGCGACCTGCTTCTCGCGCAATTCGTCCAAGGTTTTGCAATCAATGCACAGCGTCGCCGTTGGACGGGCCTCGAGGCGCTTCAGCCCGATCTCCACTCCGCAGCTGTCACAGTAGCCGTACTCGTTCGCATCGATACGGCCGATAGTTTCGTCGATCTTCTTGATCAGTTTTCGTTCCCGGTCGCGATTGCGCAGTTCCAGCGCCATGTCGGATTCCTGGCTGGCGCGGTCATTTGGGTCCGCGAACACCGTGGCTTCATCCTGCATCGTATGGACCGTGCGATCGATCTCTTCCGACAGTTCGCCTTTGATCTGCTCGAGAATTTTCCGGAAGTGGGTGCGCTGGCGCGCGTTCAGATACTCTTCACCCTTCTTTGGAGCGTACGGCGTGAAGCTCTTCCGGGTCAGTTCGACGGCCATTGATGCACTTGTCTGGAAAAAGGAAAGGCGCTTTTTAGCAGAAATAGACACCCCCGGCAAGCTAACTGGGAGTGCGCTTATCTTCTCGTTCTTTCGAGCGGTTGCGTTGCTCCGGAAGTTCCCCCGGAGTATTATGTCCGTCCGTTTTTCGGGGTGTGGCGCAGCCTGGTAGCGCGCTTGCTTTGGGAGCAAGATGTCGGGAGTTCGAATCTCTCCACCCCGACCAGCTTCGCAGGCGGGCTGCCCGTAGCTCAACCGGATAGAGCACCAGCCTTCTAAGCTGGGGGTTGTGGGTTCGAGTCCCGCCGGGCAGGCCAGAATCGCATCAAAAATTGCGCTTCGCGGCAGCCAAGTTTTGGCGGCAGATTCAAGCGGTTGTCTTTCGACGGTGGCCGTAGCTCAATGGTAGAGTCCTGGATTGTGATTCCAGTTGTTGTGGGTTCGAGTCCCATCGGCCACCCCAGTTTTCAATCCCTTCCGATATCCAATTCACCCCATATCCCAAGCGAACGGTGAATCGAAAGGGTTCGTGTCAGCTCGGGCAGGCGAGCGTGACGCTCGCGCCGCGGGCCGCGCCAGCCGGAACCGTGACCGTATAGATGCCAGGGCCGGAGCCGCATTTCCACTCGACGGCGTAGTCCTTTGCGCAGCCTGAGGCTGCTCCGTCGGCGGGTGACGCGTCGATCGCGACATTGCACGTGCTGCGGCCGTCGCAGCTGTGCGCGAGTGCGGAAGTGACGTTGCCTGTGGGCGCGCCGCAATTGCGCCCGTAAGTGCCAGCCACGGCGGTTATGGGCAACGGGGGCGGTGCGGCTCGCGTGTCCGCAACGGGCGCGCCAAGCGCGATCTCGCGGCGCACCTGTTTGGCGACAAATGGATTCGCGTGCGGCGCGAACGAGCGCGTTGCCTCGTCGCGTAGCGCGTCGCGCACCGCATCGCCATCGAGGAAATACATCGCCAAACCCATCGCCATGAGGAGCACGCCGATGATGGAAGCCCCAGCGCGGCCCACATTGCCGGGCTCGATCTTGCCTTCGATGCGACCCAAGACCGCCACGAGCAGAAAGACTATTCCGGTCAGCACGAACATCCGGGCGAGCGGCAAATCCACCAATTTGGCCATCATGTCCTGCATAGCGGCGCTCCCTCGAATGCGATCGGGCGTGGGGCTGTTCGTTCCCGGGCGTTGGTTGCGCCCTTGCGGATTCTCGGATTGCACGCCGGCCAGAGGCGAGGAAGTAGTGCCCAGTTCGTCACCGGTTTCGTGCCGTCCTAACAGGCGTTGTTGAGAGCGCCGCCACGTCGTGAGAAACGAGCATTTCCCGCTCGAGGACGAAAACGTGACCTGGTCCCATGCTGGTCTCCGGCCACGCAAACGGAACCGCGCGATAGGAGCGCTCCAGCACCCGACGGTTTTGGCCGATTTCGCAAACCAAGGAGCCTCCCGGCCGCAGGTGTTCTGCGGCGCCCGCGAGAAGCTTCCTTACAAGGGAGAGTCCGTCAGCGCCGCCGTAGAGGGCAAGCGCGGGCTCGTGGAGGTACTCGCGCGGCAGTGCGCGCATTGACGCCGAATTAACGTAGGGAGGATTGCATACGATCAGATCGTAACGCCGGCCCTTCAGTCCTGAAAACACATCCGAGCGGACGAGACGGATGCGCCGCCCAAGACGATAACGCGCCACGTTGCGCCTCGCCACGGCGAGCGCTCCCCGCGAAACGTCGGCGGCATCCACCAGGACTTGAGGAAAAGTTTTGGCAAGCAGAACAGCGAGACAGCCCGAACCAGTGCAAAGGTCGAGCGCACTCCGAACCGGACGCCGCAGCCAGGGTTCAAACCGCTCGCGCGCGAGTTCGGCGATGAACGAGCGCGGAATGATAACCCTCCGATCAACGTAAAAGCTGTACTCGCCAAGCCAGGCTTCGTGCGTAAGGTAAGCGACCGGGATCTTTGCGCGTACCCTCCGCTCAACGAGCGCCAAGACGCGACGTTGTTCGCTCGGCGCCACGATTCGCTGCCGATAGGGACTCAAGTCATCCAGCGGCAGATGCAGCGTGTGAAGAATCAGGTAGGCCGCGTCGTCTCTCGCGTTCTGGGTGCCATGTCCGTAATGCAGGGCCGCACGCTCGAGGCGATGGATGACACTGCGGAACAACCCGCCGACTGTAGCAGGTCCGAGTGGCGGCATCCTGGGGTTAAGGAAGCAGGGCTCGGAGAACGTCGAGGTAGATCCGGGGCAGCCGCTCGAGCGCCGCGAGCTCGATATGTTCGTTCAGCTTATGAATGCTCGCGTTGACCGGGCCGAATTCGACAATTTGGGGGCAAATTTTCGCAATGAAGCGGCCGTCCGACGTCCCCCCCGCCGTGGAGAGCTCGGGCGTACGCCCGGTGTGCTCGAAGACGGCACGCTTGACGGCTTCCACCAACTCCCCACTGCGCGTGACGAACGGCAGTCCCGAAAGGCTCCACTGAATCTCATAGTCCAGTTCGTGCCGGCGCAGGATATTTTCGACGCGCTGCGCCAGCGCTTGCTCGCTGTTTTTCGCGCAGAAACGGAAATTGAACTCAATCTCGATCAAGTTCGGAATAACGTTGGTGACACCCGTGCCGCCATGGATATTCGAAATCTGCCAGGTGGTGGGAGGAAAGTGCTCGTCACCCTCGTCCCAGCGCGTCGCCACCAGCTCGGCCAGGGCCGGCGCAACCAGGTGAATCGGGTTGCGGGCCAGGTGCGGATAGGCGATGTGCCCCTGAATGCCCCGAACCCTTAGTCGCCCCGAAAGAGAGCCGCGACGACCGTTCTTGATCGAATCGCCAAGAACCTGGACCGAAGAAGGTTCGCCCACAACGCAATAATCCATCGATTCACCACGCTGCTCGAGCTTATCGACGACGCGCGCCGTGCCATCGACCGACGGACCTTCCTCGTCCGATGTGATGAGAAGTGCAATCGATCCGGAATGGTCCGGGCGCTCACGCACGAAGGCCTCGATAGCGGTAACGAACGAAGCGATCGATGACTTCATGTCGGCGGCGCCCCGCCCGTACAGCTTGCCATCGCGTATCGTCGGTAGGAACGGATCCGAAAGCCATTCATCAAGCGGACCCGGTGGTACAACGTCGGTGTGCCCGGCAAAGCATAGAAGCGGAGAGCCCCGGCTTCGCCGTGCCCAGAGATTGCTGACTGCGCCGCAACGAATGCTTTCACACGCAAAGCCGGCGACTGTCAATCTCGCTGCGATCAGCGCTTGGCAACCCGCATCATTCGGGGTTACCGAGCGACGCGCGATCAGATCCTTCGCAAGCTCCAGGGTGTCCTTCACTGTGGCCGCAGTCACGACAAGTCTATCTTTATGTCCCTGAACTGAGTGATGTCGCTCGTGCGGGAGTAGGGGTCTTCTTCGATGGGGTTCTGCTCGCCGGCAGCGAGTGGTTCGAGCGGAGTTTCGGGGGTATCGTGGTCGGACGTAACCTCCCCCGCAGTGGCTTGATTGATCAGCCACAGCATATTAGTGGCCGAGTCCGCATTCGACATAGCTTCATCCTGCGTAATCTGACCGTCCATGAACAAGCGGAAAAGGGCCTGTTCGAACGTCTGCGATCCCGGCGCCATGCTTTTTTCGAGCGCTTCCTTGATCTCGTTGATTTCGCCCTTTTCGATCAACTCCTGGACGTGGCGCGTATTGAGCAGCACTTCCACGGCAGCGGCGCGCCTGCCCGTCTTGGTGCGCACGAGACGCTGTGAAATGACGGCCTGGAGCGTAGCACCCAGATCCAGCAGCAGACTCGGCCGATGCTCGAGCGGATAAAAGTTGATGATCCGATTCATCGCGTGATAGCTGTTGTTAGCGTGCAAGGTCGCAAGGCAAAGGTGCCCCGACTGAGCGTAGGCCAGCGCCATCGCCATCGTTTCCTTGTCACGAATCTCGCCAATCAAAATGCAGTCCGGGGCTTGCCGCAGGGCGTTCCTCAGCGCTACCCAGAACGCCTTGGTGTCAGTGCCGACCTCGCGTTGATTGACAATCGATTTCTTGCTCTTGAATATATACTCGACTGGATCCTCGAGCGTCAGAACATGACCCGTTTGGAGGGAGTTCCGGTAGTCGAGCATGGCGGCCAGAGAGGTGGATTTGCCGGAACCAGTCGCGCCAACCATGAGCATCAGGCCGCGTTTCTGCATGATCACCTCCTTTAGTATCGGAGGAAGACCGAGACTGTCCAGAGGCGGAATTGTCCCGGGGATGTAGCGCACTACGACCGCCGGTGTCTGTTTCTGGCGAAATGCGCTGATCCGGAAGCTGCCGACGCCCTCCAAGGTATACCCCGCATTCAACTCCATTTCCTCTTCGTACTCGCGGATCTGCTTCTCCGTGAGGATTTCATAGAGGAGCTGCTTGACGGTCTCTGCCGACATGATCGTCTGATTTACGGGCATGGCGACGCCGTTGATCTTGATGTTGATCGGCGCGCCGACCGACAGAAAGATGTCCGAGGCGTTCTTTTCCGCCATCAACTGAAACAAACGCATCATCGCCGACATGACCCCCCCTGCAATTTCACGGCAACAGTCTAATCGCCCCGCAACAGCTCGTTCAGGCCAGTTTTCGACCGCGTCTTCGCGTCGACCTTCTTGACGATAATCGCGCAATACAACGCGCAACTGCGATCGCCCGACGGCAGCGTGCCTGGTACCACTACCGAACCTGACGGCACGCGCCCGTATATGATCTCACCGCTCTCCCGGTCGAATATCTTGGTACTCTGGCCTATGAACACGCCCATCGAGATTACGCTGTTTTCCTCGACCAAAACCCCCTCCACGACTTCCGAGCGCGCTCCGATGAAGCAGTTGTCTTCGATGATGACCGGATTCGCCTGCAGAGGTTCCAGCACTCCTCCGATGCCGACGCCGCCCGAAAGATGCACATTCCTTCCAATCTGGGCGCATGACCCCACGGTGGCCCAAGTGTCGATCATAGTGCCTTCGCCGATATAGGCGCCGATGTTCACGTAGGACGGCATCAGGACCACGTTGCGCCCGATAAACGACCCTCGGCGCGCCATCGCCGGCGGAACGACGCGAAATCCTCCGGCATCGAACTGCGCCGCATCGTAGCCAGCGAACTTGGAAGGGACTTTGTCGAAATAGCGGCTCGCTCCGCCTTCGATCAGATGATTGTCATCGATTCGAAACGATAGCAGCACCGCCTTCTTGATCCATTGATGCGTAACCCAGATGCCGGCGTTCTTTTCGCACACTCTGAGCCGACCCGCGTCCAGCTCTGCAAGCACGAACTCGACAGCTTCGCGCAACGCCTTCGATGCGGACGAGGGATTGACTTTCGCGCGTTCTTCCCAGGTTTCGTCGATCGTTTTGCGTGCAGATTCCATGATCCCTCAGAGAGTACGGGCAAATCGATTGATGCGTTCCGCGGCCTCGACGCATTCATCAAGTGCCGCGACGAGCGCCACGCGCACCCGATGGCGTCCGGGATTCGCGCCCTGCGCATCGCGTGCAAGGTAGCTGCCCGGCAGTACCAGCACATTATATTCGTGCTGCAGGCGTCGCGCGAATTCACAGTCGTCGATTGGCGTGCGTATCCAGAGGTAAAAGCCCCCTTCCGGCATGCCGGCCGAGAGCGGTGCGCCGACCAGCGGTAGCACGGCGCGGAATTTTTCCGCGTACAGGCGACGATTCTCGCGCACGTGATCTTCGTCACACCAGGCTGCGATGGAAGCCTGCTGTACAGTCAAGCTCATCGCCGAGCCGTGGTAGGTGCGGTAAAGAAGAAAGTCCTTCAGCAGCTTCGCATCGCCCGCGACGAAACCCGAGCGCATGCCCGGCGCGTTGGAGCGCTTGGAAAGACTCGAGAACACGACCAATCCCGCATAACCCTTGCGGCCGAGGCCATGCGAGGCCTCGAGCGCGCCGAGGGGCGGTCTGGCC
>JBOIFB010000069.1:0-11810 GCA_050741415.1 Burkholderiales bacterium
GCCCGGAAGTGAACCGAGTAAATCATACTGTCCCCCGTTCGTAAACGACTCCGAGACAGCCTGGAACTTCCTAATGCGGTAGTCAATGCTCGTGGCCTACTGCTTCCAGATCCTGCCGTTTAAGACTGGATCGAGCTGTTGAACGCCCCCGGTGGCCACCCAAACTCCCCCACCTGTGGCCACCCCAAAATCCCCCCACCTTGAGGACGTAAAGAGGCGCCCGAACCCGAGCGTCTGAAGGCGGGACGTACGCTCCTCCCGGACCATTTCGGGGGAGGAAGGAGTGAACGTCTTGAAGTCCAAGAAGGGCAGGGAGACGCCGAAGACGGACATGGACTTGATCGAAGAGAGATTGAAGGCCGCCGCTGCGCGAGCCAAGGAGCTTAGAGATGAGTAAGCGTCGGAGCAAAGCCGTTAGGGCGATCGAGATCCACGAAGGCAGCGGCAACGTGTATGCCGATCTCGGCTATCCCGATGCCGAGGAAATGCTGGTCAAGGCCAAGCTGCTTTGCAAGATCTCCGAAATCGTCCGCAGCAAGGGCCTCACCCAGGTCGATACCGCCAGAATTCTCGGCCTGACCCAACCGAAGGTATCCGCGATGCTGCGCGGCCAGTTCCGTGGATTCTCGGAACGAAAGCTCATCGATTGCCTGACGAGCCTGGGGCGCGACGTGGAGATCGTCGTCAAAAATGCGCCGCGCCGTCGGGACGGCGGAAGACTGACGGTGGTTTTCGCCTAGAGACCGTTCACCCCCTAGGTAAGTGGTCATGAGTGGCAACTGTTCGGCCGTTGCTGCCGCTTACATCGAACCGGTCGAGCGGCCGGTGTCCGGCTGCTTGCTGACGGTAGTTAAGATTTCAATTTGGATGACTGCTTTCTACGGAGTCGTAGGACGGCATTCAACCCAAAGCGGTAACTCAGTAAAATACGAACGTCAACTAGGCGAAGTCGGGTTCTTGCCGCATTGCCAAAGATGACATACCAACACGGGAATCTGTGGATGCATGACGTCCGGCGCGAGCACTTGGCTAGATTCTATTCAATCATCGACCGTCTGGAATCGGCAATCGGCGGTGAACGTACGCTCTCCGACTGCACGGGTCGCATGGACTGGCCGCGCCGGGGCGTGTATTTCTTCAGAGAAGAAGGAGAAAGCTGCTCGGACACTGGCAGTGGGCCACGGATTGTGCGCGTCGGCACGCACGCTCTGAAATTGGGCTCGGGCACAAAGCTCTGGACGCGGCTGTCGCAGCACAGAGGTCAGTTGACCACTGGTGGCGGCAATCATCGCGGTTCCATCTTTAGGTTAATCGTAGGAGTCGCGATCGCCCGGAAGTATGGCTACGATTTTCCGACGTGGGGCGATGGCAGCACGGCAAAGGCTGAAGTTCGAAAGAAGGAGCTCGCACTCGAACGCGAGGTTAGTGCGTTCATCGGTAAGATGCCTTTCCTATACCTGCCCATCGAGGACGACGCGGGGCCAGAAAGCCTGCGTGGTTATGTCGAAAGAAATGCCATTGCGCTTCTCAGCAACTATGGAAAATCACCACTCGACGCGCCCTCAAAGGAGTGGCTGGGGCATTACTCCGACCGTGAGCGCGTCCGAACGTCCGGGCTCTGGAACCAGAACCACGTTGACGAAACCTGCGTGCCAGAGTTTCTCGATAAGTTCGACCAGCTAGTTGCGGCAGCAGCGTGCGCTGCATGATTATCGTCATCCAGTGCGCTAGCCGAAAGCAACCAGCTGCCGGGCAGTTAGAAACGCTGGACGGCAGGAAGGTCTTGTTTGTCGCCGATCCCTCCAGCGCTCCGCCTGACGACGCTATCGTTTATGCGCGGCCGGATGACGCCTCCGACAGGGGGGCGTCCTGGCGTGACGTGCTGCTCGATTACAACCGGAAGCCTGAAAATCCGCTCGGACTGCTTCCTGCTTGGAAACTTTATGGCAACCCCGTATATGGCAGGCTCGTCGCGAGCGTTGGTGCGGAGAACGTCTACATTCTGTCAGCGGGCTGGGGTTTGATCACCGCGCGCTTTCTCACGCCCAAGTACGACATCACCTTCAGTCAAAGCGCTGATGGATACAAACGCCGTCAGAAGTCGGATCGATACAGCGACTTTCGGTTGATCGCAGACGGCGTGCGAGGACCGATAGTGTTCTTCGGCGGCAAGGACTACCTACCGCTCTTCGCCAATCTGACGTCGTCCATCGGCGTACGCAAGGTCGTCTTTTACAACTCCGCACAGGTGCCGCCGATGCCAAGATGCGTGCTGAAGCTGTTCGAGACTAGGACGCGCACCAACTGGCATTACGAATGCGCGAACGCCTTTCTCGATGGCAGAATCACTGCGGACTAGTCATAGACGAAGTCTGCTTTTGGCCGGGAGTGGCGGTTCTCCACATTCGCTGAACGCGGACGATGGCAAATACGCGCGGATAGAAGTAGGTCTGCTTTGCGGCGCTGTCCTCAACGGGTGCACTCGGCCAGAAGCAGACATTCCATGGCAGAGCGAGCCAGGCAGCGAACCGGAAAGCATTTTAGTTGCTCTTCGTTATACCTAAAAGTCTCTGAAATTTCTTGCTATTTGAAAGCGGCGGCGCGTGTTCGCGGATGCGTTCGAGTACTTTTCCAAGTCCGTAAGCGCTTCGCCCAGAACCTTCATCCACAACGGCTGCGACCAAATCGAGCATTGTCTCGGGTGACGACGAATAGAGAATGTCATCAGCGTCCGACAAGGAATACACGCTTGTGTGGTGCCGGTCGTCATCCGGCCGAATGAATGGAACGATGACCTCCGCCGCGTGCGGGAAGGCGGCGCCCGACGCCCGAAGAATTTGCACAAGCTTGAAGGTGGAAGCGGACGTCTGCAATTCGATGTCCAGAGGCCAGATCGATTGGAACACGGGCCCGACCACGTCGCGCCATGTCGAAATCTTTTCCTCCGGTTTCGCGCGTTCCATCTCGATTGCTAAACGGTGCCCGACGCTGGATAGACCTTTCGCTCCAGCTCGGCGTAGCGCGGAGCGTGCCTCGGCAGGCGAAATTGGATAGTCCGCTCGTTCGGACTGATTGGCGAGCATCATTGCAACGAGCCAGTCCGCGAATATTCGTAGATCTTCGTCCGAGATGTCGGCCCTGCTAAACAGCTCCAGAAAGGGCCGTTTGGTTAGCGCGATCAGCTCAGGTGAGCCGACGTAGTTCGCATATTTCCGCGCCGACCACGCGTCAGCGGCCTCTGGCGACGACCAGTCAAAGAGAGGGACGATTATCTCCTTGGTCCATCGCGGGGCGCGCTCGAACAGGAAAGACAGCTCTGCCGCAAGCCGAACGCGGGCCAGACGTCCAAAATTTCCCGTGGCTGCGGTCAGTTCTTCGAGACGCGCGCGAAGTGGGTCGGGAAGCTCGCGGTCGCCTTGGCCCTTCGCTAACTTCTTCAATAGGATCTCTGCCAGGCGCCCTGACGGATGGTTGAGCGCTCTGGTCGACATATCATTCATCTGCGCCTTCTCTGTTTCCTGCGACGAGGCTTCTGCAATTCGGTCCCAAAGAGGCCACAGCAAATCTTCATCGAGAGATTTGGCCGCCTCGTTCAGCCACCACGATGCGTCTGCCGCAACTTCCGAGAAGTCGTCATTGGGCGAACCCAGTAGCAATTGCGCGACGCGCGCGACGCTATCGGCATCCTGTCCGTTTGGCGCCGTCCACAGAAAGGAATGCCATGCCGTGGCTGGCCACTGGCCTGAAGCCGCCCGTGCTGCAAGGCCGCGCAGGGCGCGTGGTGCGTCAGTCTGGCAAAGGGCTTGCCAAGCGTCCCCTTCCATAAAGCCTCTCTCCTTTTCCACCTTTTCCGCCACCAAAATCAGCTGCTCGTCGGGAACGCCGTTGAGCTTTGTGGCGTCGCCGACAATTGTTCTCGCCTCCCCCGTCCAGATGTGAAAGCCGGCTTGCTCCATGGGACGCAATTGCCAATTGGGCCATCGCTCGCGGATGTCGTTCAGCGTGGATTGCGCTTGCGCACCAAGTCGGACTCCACTGCGCTCGAGATGGCCCAGAAGATCGAAGCGGCAGCGATCGACCCTTTCAGCCTCGCCCTCTCGAAACCAATCAGGAGGCGGTCCTTCGCCAATCCGCCCTTCTACGGCCCGCTGCTCTTTGGGCGAAAAATCACGCCACCTGGCATCGATCAGCCGATACACCTCGACGCTTGAGCTGGTGAGAAACAGCTCACCCAATGGCAATTTCATCAGAACGTGCGCTGCTATATGCGCCGGCACAGCTGCATCGGCGCAAGCAAACACGGCGAGCCTTCTCACCAAGCGAAATTCGCTTGTTCTCCAGAGCTCGATGAAGGCGAACGCGCGCTGGGGGTCCCTTCGAGCCAGGCGTGTCCACAGATCGGCCGCCACCCGCACGATTGGGAGGAACCCCGTCCGGTAGGCATTTTGCTTATGTTTCGCGACGGATCGAACGTCCGTGTCGGATAAGCCATAACCGCGGTTGCTCTCTACGCCAGCTTCGATCGCGTCCTCAAGCGCAGCGCTCAAGGCATTAGTAAGCAACCCCAGAAGCCGATCATCGACGTCCACTGGCGCATCCTCAGGCCAGGCTGCAAGAACCTCCTCGCCGGTGATACCGTCATCTATCTCGTAATCGATCGAGATAAGGTCGGTTGGCTGTTCCGGCTCGCTGCGGTCCTCCTCGTCATGCCAGGACAGGCGCTTGCCTACCTGAAGCTTTGGTCGAAGCACGTTGGTTATCCGTTCAAGCAATTCAGGAGCTCGCTCTCCGCGCTTGATACGGGGCAATATATCGAACCAGTCGTCTCGGAGCGTTCCGCGTTTGGCGAGTTGCATATGGCGGATGATCAAGCGCCAGCACGTCATTAATAGCGGGCGCAACCCATCTGTCCGGTTAAGGCGGAATTCCAGGACGTCGGCCGTATCGCGTCCGAAGAAGCGAATATTCGCCACCACTTCCCGGATCGCATCGGTCTCCGCGAAGTTCTTCTCAATCCAAGGGGCGAGTTGCGTCTCGGTGTCGATCAGATTTAGTTCGGCCAGCACGGGCAGCCATGCAAGCGAAGGATTTAGCTCTGAGAGCCTTGCGGCCACGTCGCTTTTCGTTAGGAAAAAGCGGAGTTGCTCGCGCTCGAACTCTGTCGCGTCCTTAGGCGTTTTCTTGGAAGTGTTGCGCATCGCTACGCTCCCCCTCCCGACGGATCCGGGAGGCCGGTAAGTATGGACGTGACGCGCGCGTGCCCGTATTCAGTTGGCTGCACGGCATATCGGGACCACTCCGCCAGCGTTGCATAGATGTCCGGATAGTTCGCAAACTCGACCGGCTTGATGCCTTTCGCCTTCCAAATGGAAGCAGAGTCGTCGGTTCGCCTGTCCAGCGCGTAAATGTCCTTGAGGTCGCGAAAACGATCTCGGTCGGCATCGAGCGTCTCGAGGAGAAGCCTTAGTGCTGCATCCTCAGCTCTATACCCGACGAGAACCAGCGGAGTTAGCCGCATCCGGTCCTCGACATACTGCGAGGCCCAACCGTCGCGGAGGTAGGCATCGCCAAAGTCGGCGCTTGTTAGAACTAGGTCGGTCTCGTCGAGGCCGAGCTTCTCATCGCTCATCCGGCCATGCAGGTGAAGGATGCCGTAGTCACGAGCCCCTCCTGGTTTCGGGATCGATTTGCCGGCGTAGCTCGGCGCATCTAGTCCGGCGGCGTGGGCAGCACGCTCGAATAACGTATCGAAGTTGGTCGTAAGCAGCCTGGAACGCCCCTCTGGGTCTCGGGAAAGCTCGAGCAGCGCCAGGTGATCGGGAACGAGAATGTCATCTCGTACTGCGAGCAATTTGCAGACGGCGATTCGGACGCGCGATTGCGTGCTTGGCCGATGCGTTCTCTTTTCTAGCGAGCGCAGCGCGCGGTCATACTCTGTACGTTTGACTGCTTCTTTCTCGGCGGGCTCATTGTCCCACGTCTCGCCGAGTTCTCGATAGACATCCTCCGTCAACCCGTCGAACAACGGAAGCCCGACTTGCTTAGATACACCCGCGCCGCACAGGAAGACGGCATCGCCGTCGGTTACGGCCCGGATCAACTCGTCCGGAATGTCAGCACCGTTTTCCACGAATCGCATCGCAGTGTCACCATAGTTAGCTTCTCTGAGACTCCCGGATTATGGATTGGCCGGCACAGGTACTGGCGATTGATCGATACTTTTCTGCCGGTCAGATGTCTGCCTTGGGTCAAATTGAGCCGATCTGGGATAGGAAAGCGACGGTTCAGAGAAATGGCGCTGAAGAACGGCCGGTAAGCGCTCCGTTGCGGGCGTTGCAGGCCACGAGGTCATGTGGCAGCAATGGCCGAGGAGCGGCCACGCGCGACGTTTTGCTTGAGGACCGCACGGGGTCGGTACTAGGCGTTTGGTTCACGCGGTCAGCGCTCCGACGTAGGGTCGCATCACACGCTGCACGCGGCAGATGGCGGTGTAGCGGTCGAGCTCGGCCATCTTGAAGCGGCGCCCCCGCCACGCTTCCCGCAGCGCCTCCAGCGCCACCTCGAGGCCGATCTGGTTGCGGTACTTGAAGCAATCCGCCAGGGTATTCTCGACGTTGTACACGCGTACCTCGCGCCCTTCGAGCCGGTGGCTCTCCACCCCTTCGGTGAGCGCGGCGCCCGTGTACCGTACGATGCGAAGCGGCGGATAGCGCAGCGCCGGGCGCCGGGCTCGCCGGTCGATCGCCATCCACACCTCGGAGGGAAGTTGTGTCCCTATTCCGTGGTGCTGCAGGGCTGAGAGCAGGCACATGAGGCCGTGCGGAACCGCTGCCGCCGCGATGGCGAGCCCGTGATGCTCCGTGAGCGCTTGCTCGGGTGGGCGATACAGACCCCGAGCGATGCGTTCGAGCTCGCCGACGGGAACGAGCCGACTGAGCACCTGGGTGTGAATCCCGGCTTGCGCGGCCTCGCGCACCGTCACGCCCTGACGCCGGCGGACGGGCTTCAGCGCGCGGTCGCGGTCGGTGGCTACAGGCATGTGGCAAATGGTAGGGTTTTTTGAATATCTGACAACGTTTCGCCACAACACAGGCGCCGACGGGTGCTTCGCTCTCGGCTAGCACAAGACGACGCTTAATTCAATAGGCAATCGACCCCCGGTTTGCCTACTGACCTACGCCGCGAAGGTGCCTACGCTATTGCCGTGGGACTTCGCAGAAACGTGACGATCGGACTTTCGCCGGAGGAATACCTGCGTGTCCAGGGCGCGGCGGCAGTTGCCGGGGTGCCGCTGGCGACCTACCTCAAGTGGCTCCTGCGAGGCGGCACGCCGAGCGACGGCATGGGCCGACAGATGATCGAGGTTCTCGAGCGCCTGGACATGATCGGCGTCGCGATCGCAAGGCTTTCAGGCCCGTCGGGAACCAGGCCTCCGATGCTGGCGCCTCTGGTCGCATCGCGCGACGTGTTCGCTACCAGGCTGCAGGAACGCGGCATTCCGTCCAGCACGATTCGCCAGGTCAACGCGGTGCTCGATGAGCTGGAGGCAGGTCGATGACGCTGCGGCCCCCCTGCTTACACAGTGCAAGCAGCAGATTTCTTGCTGGTCATGGAGTTGCACGCGATCTGCGTGAACTGTGTAATCGGCCTGCTTGCAGCAAATTTCAAGCGCGGCGCGGACTTGGGGGCACCTGTGGAGGTGCGTATGGTGTGGTGGGGTTTTCGGGCGTTAAAGACGCCCGAAGAGCGTTCCTCATTGCCGACGCTTCAGCGTCGGCGGCTTTTCATCGCAAACCCAGTGCAGAAGGAGAACAGATTGAGTGCATTTCAAGGACAGTTACCTCACAAGACCGGGGCAGATTCAGTGCGAAATGAGTGCAGTTCGATGGCGCAATGACGGGCGATCTGAAGATTTCCATCGAGAAGCTCGAAGCGAGGACGAAGGCAGGCAGGCTGCGCGGCCTGATGCCAATGATCGAAGGAAAGATCAAGCAGGGGATTCGGCACGTGGAGATCATCCAGGCGTTGAACGAGCAGGGCTTCGCGATCAGCGAACACACTTACCGCAGCTACCTGCAGCGCTACCGCAAGAAACAGCGCGCAGGGAGCAGGTCCGCTCAGGGCGGCGCTCAGGCCCAGAGCAAGCCAAGCCAGGCTCCGCTGGCGCATGGAGCGGCCGGCCGGCCGAGGACCTTCGACTACGACCCGCGTGGCAATCCGGACTTACTGAAATAAGGCAAGGCAGGGAAATGCAATACATCGAATCTGAAGTTCTCACGTTCAACGCGCTCCTGGCGCTCCTCGGCCGGCGCTCGCGCCAGTCGATCTACGACCTGATGCGGCGCGACCCCACGTTCCCGAAGCCGCGGCAGATCGGAAGCGAGTTCTCGGTGGGGTGGCTGCGCGGCGAGGTCATGGAATGGCTCCACGCGCGCCCGCCGGTTCAGTTCAACGGCCTCGATGCGGTCGAGCGCCGCAGACGCTCGCGAGGTGGGAGGCACCGTTCGGAAGCCGTTTAGGCTATCTCAACGGAACGCTCTGCAGAATTCCTCGCGTGCCTGCAGGCGTATCGGCATTCGCAATCACGTAGCCCATGGCCCGGTATTCCCGGTGCCGCTTCTGCCACATTCGCGTCAAAGCCGGGTGCCCGGAATCGACGTAGTCATAGATCCGGACGGCGCTCTTCCCCGCGTGGGAGCGGTGCAGGCGGCCGGCGTACTGTTGCAAGGTTCCCTTCCATGAGATCGGCATCGCGAGGACGAGGGTGTCCAACGGCGGGTGATCGAAACCCTCGCCGATCAGCCTGCCCGTAGCGAGAAGCACGCGTGGCGCTTCGGGCGGTAACGCGCGAAGTTCCTCGATGACTTTTGCGCGCTGCGGCTTGGATAGTCGCCCGTGCAATACGAGCAGAGTGCCTACCCTGCCGTGAAGAGCATTCTCGATCATTTCAAGGTGATCGGTGCGTTCGGTCAATACCAGGACCTTCCTGCCTTCACTGCAGCTCTGGCATATATCGGCGGCGATCGTCTCGGTGCGCTGCCTGTCGGACGAAAGGTGCCGGAAGATGTCTTGAATACTCGCTTCGACAGGAAAATCGAGCGGCGTTGCGAGAATTCTCGGAACCACGCTCAAGACGGCGGGCGCACCTTCCGGTCTGGCCGATGCATGGCGAATCGGACCGCATTGCATGAAGATGATCGGATACTGACCGTCACGACGGGCCGGCGTGGCGGTCAGGCCGAAGACGTAACGCGCCTTGGCGCGCTTCAGGATCGCTTCGAACGAAAACGCCGAAAGGTGATGGCACTCGTCCACCACGATTTGGCCGTAGCGCTCGACCAGATCGCTGATTTCGCCTTTTCGAGAAAGCGATTGCATCACTGCGATGTCGATCCGCCCGGTGGGCTTGTGCTTCCCGCCTCCGATAACTCCAACGAGATTCTTCGTGTCAGCGAAATGCGTCTGCAGGCGCTCCTGCCACTGCGCGAGCAGCTCGGTGCGATGCACCAGAATCAGAGTGTTTACGCGCCGCCGTGCAATGATGGCTGCGGCCGTCACCGTCTTGCCGAACGCAGTCGGCGCGCACAATACCCCGATCTCGTGACGTAGCATCGCGCGAGCGGCTGCTTCCTGGTCGGCGCGCAGCTCGCCGGTGAACGATACGGCGAGCGGTTCGCCTTGCTCCCGCTCGTCTCTGGCTTCCAGTCTGACACCGTTTTCCAGAAGGAGCCCGCGGACAGCGTCCAAGCACCCGCGCGGCAAGCCGATGTGCTTTGCATAGTTCTCGGCACAGCCGATCACGCGCGGTTTGTCCCAGACGGAAAGCCGCATGGCCTGCGCGCGGTAAAACTCCGGGTTCTGAAAGGCCGCCAAACGGATGAGGCGATTGGCGAGCGGCTGCGGAAGCTGCGTCTTTTCGAAATAGAGCTGATTCGCGATCGTGACCACCAGCCGCTCGGGCATTGGGCCGGCGAGCCGGTTGCTTTGCGACGGAGGGCGTTTCCACGGCTCGCGCTCGTCCTCTTCGGCAACGAAGGCAACGTCAAGCGGATGTCCTCCGCCGGATGCCTTGAGGACGGCGGCGTCCAGCGCGTCCGGCGTCATCGGCTGAATTGTCGCGAGGAAAGCCCATTGATCCGCGTACTGACGGAATTCCTGATCGACAAATACGCTGGCGCCGCGCTCGCGCGCCTGCTTCTGCAGGGGAAGGGCGATGAGGTTACCGAATCCACCCTTGGGCAGGGTGTCCTGGCTGGGAAAGAGCCGGTCATAAGAGGAAAGCTTGAGCTGCCGGCGGTGTGCGCAAGCGTGACTGATGATCGCGGTCCCAAGGCGGCGAGCCTCGCGCGCGGGTGCGGCTTTGAGGAAGAAAATCCATGCATGGGCGCCATTACCCGAGCGGGAGATCTCCAGCGCGACCGGGACGTCGAGTTCTCGGCATGACCGCGCAAACGCGCGGGCGTCCTCACGCCAATCGGCTTCGTCGAAATCGACCGCCAGGAAGTGACAGAGGTCCCCGGGCTGCAACGGATAGATGCCGATCGTGGCGGCGCCCGCAAGATGGTTGTAGACCGCCCGATCATCGAGCGGCACGAACGCCTGGTTCGGGCACTCGCCACACTTGACGCGAGGTTTCTCGCACACGCCCGGTTTCCATTCGTTGGCGCATGCGGGCGCGTAGCCGGAGCGCCCGCTGCTCGACTCCCAACGCACCGGGAACACGTCGCTGCGGCCGCGAAACAGCTTACGAAATAGGCCGACCTTCTCCGCAGTGGAGAATGCCGCGCGCCGTTCCAAAGAGCCTGATTCCGTCGAGTCGACGCAGTGTTCACGTCGGGTTTCTCGGTTCTGCATGTCGCGCTCAGCCAGCAGCGCGAGCAGCCGCGCGTTTTCGCCACGGAGACGACTGATTTCGGCGCGCAGCGCCTCCAAGTCGTCATTGTCGGCTGCCAAGCCCGGACTCCTCGAAGAGCATCGTCATTTCGTCAAATACTCCGTAGCCGATGTCGCGGCAAAGCTCACGCACTCGGCCGAGCCGTTCGACTCTTTTCGCTCGCTCCGGGTTATGCGATTCAGCGACAGCCGCCAGTGCACGTCCGTACATGCGCACGAGGGCGTCAATATAGCTCTCGTCCTGCAAGCCCACGTCGCGCACGAACCCAGCCGCCTGCTCGCAGAAGAATATCATCAGCTCCATTGTGTCCTCGGCACGGCCGTTGGCCTTTCCAAAGGCCGATATCGCCTTCCTTGCTGTCGCGACCGAGGCGGGCTTGTTGCGGTCGGGCCACAGCGAACTGGCGATGACCTGTTTGTAGGGCACACGCGGGTCTTCGCCGAGACCAAAGCGGGCATGCAGAAACGCCTGGTTTTCCCTACTCGCGGCGTAAAGGTCCTGGAGCAGCGCAATCAAGCCAGCTCGGTCGAAATCCGAAAGCTTCGACTTGACTTGGCTCCAGGCGAGCTGCGTCCTGGGCGGCCTTCGCGCGACCATTGATTAGGTTTCGGGGAAGAGCCTGGCGACCGCCGCCATCGGCAGCCACAGCGTGAGAGGTTGATCGGGGAGGCTCTCGAATTCGTAGCGCATGTAGAAGCGCTTCGCCTTCTCGTGCTTCGCATCGAGCAGGACTGCTACGATCCCGATGTCATCGGAGGCGCGAAGCACGCGGTTGAGGCCATCCAGCAGAAGATCCTCCCCCAGCCCCCGTCCTTGAAACTCCCGATCTACCGCGAGGCGGGCGAGGCGCGCCACTGGAATGGGGAAGCTCGGAAACCGCTTCGCCGCTTGCGCCGAGAGGTTGTCGCGCTCGATC
>JBOIFB010000070.1:0-11770 GCA_050741415.1 Burkholderiales bacterium
GGACTGACGATCGCCGTGCACAACGGGAAACAACATATTCCCGTCTACATCACGGAGAACATGGTTGGGCACAAGCTCGGTGAATTTGCGCTGACACGGCAGTTCAAGGGCCATTCCGCGGACCGGAAGACTAGCGGCACGCCAACCGGAGCGCCTGCGCCTGCCGCGGCTCCGGCCAGCGGCAAGAAGTAGGGAGCCCGATATGGAGACTCGAGCGGTACTTCGTGGAGCACACATGTCTGCCCAGAAAGGGCGGCTGGTGGCGGACCTGATTCGCGGCAAGCCCGTCGACCGGGCACTCAATATTCTCGCGTTCACGCCCAAGAAGGGCGCGGCGATCCTGAAGAAGGTGCTGGAATCGGCAATTGCCAATGCGGAGCACAACGACGGCGCGGACATCGATGTGTTGAAAGTGAAGACGATCCACGTAGAGCGTGGCACTTTCCTCAAGCGTTTCCACGCGCGCGCCAAGGGGCGCGGCAACAGGGTGCTCAAGCACACCTGCCACATCTACATCACGGTCGGCGACTGAGAGAGCGATTATGGGACAGAAAATCAATCCAATCGGCTTCCGGCTGGCGGTCAACAAAAACTGGAGCTCGCGCTGGTACGCCAGCACGCGCGCTTTCGCCGGCATGCTGGCCGACGACATCAAGGTGCGCGCATTTCTGAAGAAGAAGCTCGCGCACGCCTCGGTCGGACGCGTTGTGATCGAGCGGCCGGCGAAGGACGCGCGCATCACGATTTACTCCGCCAGGCCAGGGGTCGTGATCGGCAAGAAGGGTGAAGAGATCGAATCGCTCAAGAGTGAGCTGCGCAGGCTGATGGGCGTTCAGCAGGTCCACGTAAACATCGAGGAGATCCGCAAGCCTGAGATCGACGCACAGCTGATCGCGGATTCGATCGCGCAGCAGCTGGAGAAGCGCATCATGTTCCGGCGCGCCATGAAACGCGCGATGCAGAACGCGATGCGCCTCGGTGCGCAAGGCATCAAGATCATGAGCGCCGGCCGGTTGAACGGCATAGACATTGCACGCACGGAATGGTACCGGGAGGGACGCGTACCACTGCATACGCTGCGCGCCGACATCGACTACGGGTTCGGCGAGGCCAAGACGACTTACGGCGTCATCGGCATCAAGGTGTGGGTCTACAAGGGCGAACTGATGCCGAAGAGCGAGGCTCAGGCGGCGTTGTCGTCAGCCACCCCGGCGTTGCCTGAAGCGCCGGCGGCGCCCAAGCGCGCCAAGAAGCCGGTTCCGCGTCCGGCCGGCCGGAGGCCGCCGACAAAGAGCGCTCCAGAAGGCGAGGCAAAGAGGCCTGCGCGTCCACGTGCGGCAAGGAAGGACGACGACGACAGCCGCGCGTCAAAACCGAAGACGACGGTCAAGCGCACGCGCAAGCCGATGGCCAAGGAAGGCGATGCGGCTGCGGGAGACGAGGGCAAGAAGGAGTAACAAATGCTTCAGCCAGCACGTACCAAATACCGCAAGCAGCAGAAGGGCCGCAACAAGGGGGTCGCAACCCGCGGCGCAAAGGTGTCCTTCGGCGAGTACGGGCTCAAAGCCCTGACTCGGGGTCGAATCACGGCGCGCCAGATTGAGGCGGCGCGACGTGCGATGTCGCGCCACATCAAGCGCGGCGGTCGTATCTGGATTCGCGTATTTCCGGACAAACCGATCTCGCAGAAGCCCGCGGAGGTGCGCACGGGGAACGGCAAGGGCAATCCCGAGTATTTCGTCGCTGAGATCCAGCCGGGCAAGATTCTCTACGAGATGGACGGCGTCACCGAGCCGCTGGCGCGACAGGCCTTTGCGCTCGCTGCGGCGAAGCTGCCATTCAAGACCGCGGTGGTGCACCGCATGCTGGGGTAAGCCATGAAGACAAGCGAACTACGCGCTAAAAGCGGCGAAGACCTGCAAAAGGAGCTCAGCGAGCTCCTTAAGGCGCAGTTCAGCCTGCGCATGCAGGCTGCGACGCAGCAACTCACCAATACCAGTCAAATGAAGAAGGTGCGCCGCGACATCGCGCGCGCGCACACCTTGCTGAAAGAGAAGGCCGCCAAATGACAGAGCAGACCCCCGCGCAGCCCGCGGTGAAGAACACGCGCACTATGACCGGGCGCGTCGTGAGCGACAAGATGCAAAAGACGGTTACCGTATTGGTCGAGCGCAGAGTGAAGCATCCGGTGATCGGCAAGACGATGACGCGCTCGAAGAAGTACCACGCGCACGTCGATTCGGGTGACATCAAGCTTGGCGATCTGGTGGAAATTGCCGAGTGCCGGCCGCTTTCCAAGACGAAATCCTGGACCGTCACCCGCCTGCTTGAGAAGTCGAGAGAAATCTGAGCGGGTTCTGTTGCTTAGGAAACCGGAATTGGGATAAAATCGCTGGTCTTTTCGCCCCTCGGCAGTCCTCGGTGGGGCGTACGTAGACCCGTACGGGATCCAAAACTGGCTGCGGCGCCGCCAAGGTGGCGAGGCAGAGGAAGTTGGATGGAGAACAAGCAATGATTCAGATGCAGTCCATATTGGACGTCGCCGACAATACCGGTGCGCGTGCGGTCATGTGCATCAAGGTGCTGGGCGGCTCGAAGCGCCGCTACGCCAGCATCGGGGACGTAATCAAGGTGAGCGTCAAGGATGCCGCGCCGCGCGGACGGGTCAAGAAGGGCGAGGTGTACCACGCCGTGGTGGTCCGCACTGCGAAGGGAGTGCGCCGCACCGATGGCTCGCTGATCCGGTTTGACTCCAATGCGGCGGTCCTGCTGACTGCGAAGCTCGAGCCGATCGGCACGCGTATCTTCGGCCCCGTGACGCGAGAGTTGCGCACGGAGCGCTTCATGAAGATCGTTTCGCTCGCGCCCGAAGTTCTGTAACCGGGCGCCGGAAGGGAATCGTCATGCAAAGAATCAAGAAAGGCGATGAGGTTATTGTCATCGCCGGTCGTGACAAGGGCAAGCGCGGCACGGTTCTGCGTCGCGTGGACGACGAACATGTCGTCGTGGAAGGCGTGAATCGCGTCAAGAAACATCAGCGCCCCAACCCGATGAAAGGTGTCACGGGGGGCATCGTCGACAAGGACATGCCCATCAACGTTTCGAACGTCGCACTGTTCAATCCCGGCATCAAGAAGGGTGACCGAGTGGGATTCAAGGTTCTCGGAGATGGGCGAAAGGTGCGGGTGTTCAAGTCGAACGGCGAGCAGGTAGACGCGTAAGGTCAGCAATATGGCGAAAGCATCAGCCCAACCCAAGGAAGAAGCCACGGCGCCGGTTCCGCCGTCGCGGCTGCATTTGTTCTACCGAGAGAAGGTGGTTCCAGAGTTAAGCGGCAAGTTCGGGTATAAGTCCGCGATGCAAGTCCCCCGGATCGAGAAGATCACGCTCAATATGGGTGTCGGGGAGAGTACCGGCGACAAGAAAGTGCTCGACAATGCGGTGGCCGACATGACGAAGATCGCCGGCCAGAAGCCGGTGGTGACCAAGGCTCGCAAGTCGATCGCCACCTTCAAGGTCCGGGCCGGCTATCCCATCGGGTGCATGGTGACGCTGCGGGGTGCGCGGATGTATGAATTCCTCGATCGCCTGGTGAACATCGCGATACCGCGAATTCGCGACTTCCGCGGAATTTCAGGGCGTGCGTTCGACGGTCGCGGCAACTACAGCCTCGGCATCAAAGAGCAGATCATCTTTCCTGAGATCGAGTACGACAAGGTCGATGCGCTGCGTGGAATGAATATCAGCATCACCACATCCGCGAAAACGGACGAAGAGGCGCGCGCACTGCTCGCCGCGTTCCGCTTCCCGTTCAGAAACTGAGGTATACGCATGGCCAAGCTTGCTCTTACGAACCGCGACAAGAAGCGCCGCAAAACAGTCGAGAAATTCAAGGCGAAGCGCGGAGCGCTGCTCGAAGTGCTGTGGAGCTCCAGCAGCTCGGACGAAGACAAGGACGCCGCGCGCGTGCAGCTCCAGAAGCTGCCACGAGACGCGTCGCCGACCCGTCTACGCAACCGCTGCTCGCTCACCGGCCGGCCGCGCGGCGTGTATCGAAAATTCGGCCTTGGGCGCAATAAGCTGCGTGACCTGGCCATGCGCGGCGAAGTTCCCGGCGTCATCAAGGCCAGCTGGTAAGGAGCACAGAGTATGAGCATGAGCGACCCTATCGCGGACATGCTGACGCGCATCCGCAATGCGCAGCTGATCGGGCACACGGAAGTCCTGATGCCCTCCTCCAAGCTCAAGGTATCGATCGCCCAGGTGCTGAAGGACGAGGGCTATGTGGAGGACTTCGGGGTGCGCGAGCGCGACGGCAAATCCGAACTCGCAATCAATCTCAAGTACTATGCCGGCCGACCCGTGATCGAGCGCATCGAGCGCGTGTCAAAACCTGGCCTGCGCGTATACAAGGGGCGTGATGACTTGCCAAGGGTCATGAACGGCCTCGGCGTGGCGATTCTTTCGACGTCGCACGGGGTGATGACTGATCGCAAGGCGCGTGCCACGGGCGTGGGCGGCGAAGTGCTGTGCATCGTGGCGTAAGGAGCTGAGCATGTCTCGTGTCGGCAACTTTCCCATTCCGGTCCCGAAGGGCGTCGAGGTGAATATCGCCTCGGGACAGATATCGGTCAAGGGCCCGCTCGGGACCATTTCCCGTTCGGCCGATCCGAACGTCGGAGTGGAACGAAATGGCGAGAATCTGATGTGCAAGGCGCTCGGCAATTCGCGCCAAGCCAATATCATGTCCGGTACCATGCGCGCGCTGATTGCAAACATGGTGGCCGGGGTTAGCAAGGGTTTCGAGAAGCGGTTGGCGCTGGTTGGCGTCGGCTACCGGGCGCAGGCGCAAGGCGACAAGCTGAACCTGACCCTGGGCTTTTCCCACCCCGTCGTTCACCAGATGCCGAAGGGCATAAAGGTGGTGACGCCGACGCAGACTGAAATCGTGATCACTGGAATCGACAAACAGCAGGTCGGCCAGGTCGCCGCCGAGGTGCGAAGTTACCGTGCGCCAGAGCCCTACAAGGGGAAGGGTGTGCGCTATGCCGACGAAATCGTGATTTTGAAAGAGACGAAGAAGAAGTAACCGGATAAGGCCATGTTCGACAAGAATCCTTCGCGGCTTCGCCGCGCGAGACAAACCAGGCTCAAGATACGGGAACTCGGAGCGGTGCGTCTTACCGTGCACCGTACGAACTGCCATATCTACGCGCAGATCACGTCTGCGTCCGGCGACAAGGTGATCGCCAGTGCGTCGAGCGTCGAGAAGGACGTGCGCGCGAAGCTGAAGCACGGCGGCAACGTCAAGGCGGCGGAGCTTATCGGGCAGCGCATTGCGGAGAGGGCGAAGCAGGCAGGCGTCGAAACGGTCGCGTTCGATCGTTCTGGCTACAAATTCCACGGACGCGTCAAGGCACTCGCTGAGGCCGCCCGGGCCGGCGGGCTGAAGTTTTAAGGGGTACGAAGCTCATGGCAAAAATCCAACCGAGAATGCAGACCTCGGACGACCGTTCCGATGGGTTGCGTGAAAAAATGGTCGCGGTGAACCGCGTCACCAAGGTGGTGAAAGGCGGCCGCGTGCTTGGCTTTGCCGCACTGACGGTGGTTGGCGACGGCGACGGCGGGATCGGAATGGGCAAGGGCAAGGCGCGTGAAGTTCCGGTCGCGGTCCAGAAAGCGATGGAGGAGGCTCGCAGGCGTCTGTTCAAGGTCAAGTTGAAGCATGGCACGCTTCAGCACTCGGTAGTGGGGCGCCATGGCGCGGCAAAGGTATTGATGCAGCCGGCATCAGAGGGCACAGGAATCATCGCGGGCGGTCCCATGCGCGCGGTATTCGAGGTGATGGGTGTCACCAATATCCTGGCCAAGTGCTTTGGTTCGACCAACCCGTATAACGTGGTACGCGCCACGCTCAACGGCTTGCAGGCCATGAACACGCCGGCGGAGATCGCTGCCAAGCGCGGCAAGAAAATAGAGGAAATCCTCTCCTGAGGCAAAGGTATGGCTGACAAGAAAATCAAAGTGAAGCTGATCAAGGGGCTTGCCGGTTGCAGGGAGAGCCATCGCGCGACCGTGCGCGGGCTCGGTCTGCGTCGCCTAAATCATATGGTCGAGCTGACCGATACCCCGGCAGTGCGGGGAATGATCAACAAGGTCTATTACCTGGTGCAGGTAGTGGCGTAGGAATCAGAGGTAGTCATGCGGCTTAACGACATCAAACCGGCGCCGGGCGCGAAGAGTTCACGTCGCCGCGTCGGTCGCGGCATCGGCTCCGGGCTCGGCAAGACCGCGGGCCGAGGCCACAAGGGCCAGAAGGCGCGCTCGGGCGGGTTTCACAAGATTGGATTCGAGGGCGGCCAAATGCCGCTGCACCGGCGACTGCCGAAGCGCGGCTTTACCTCGTTGACGCACGACGCGACGGTCGAAGTGCGTCTTTCGGATCTGGAACGGATGAGCGCGAGCGAAATCGATCTCGCCGCACTCAAGGCCGAGGGCGTGGTCTCGCGCCAGGTGAAGGCGGCGAAAGTGATCCTATCCGGAAAGCTGGCACGCAAAGTCACGCTTAAAGGCGTGCGAGCGACCAAGGGCGCTCGCGCGGCGATCGAATCCGCGGGTGGCAAGGTTGAGGACGCGCCGGCTCCGGCGGCGGCATAGGGCATCCGGAGACCGATTACTTGGCCACCGCACTTCCAAACGCCGGAAAGACCGGACGCTACGGCGATCTGAAGCGGCGCCTGTTGTTTCTGCTTGGCGCGCTCGTCGTGTTCCGCATCGGAGCACACATTCCTGTGCCGGGCATAGATCCGGGCGTGCTGGCAGAGCTGTTCCGCGGCCAGCAGGGTGGGATATTGGGCATGTTCAACATGTTCTCAGGCGGCGCGCTGCGCCGCTTCACCATTTTCGCTTTGGGGATCATGCCGTATATCTCGGCGTCGATCATCATGCAGCTGATGAGCTCGGTCTCGCCGCAGCTCGAGGCGCTGCGCAAGGAAGGCGAATCCGGGCGGCGCAAGATCACCCAATACACGCGCTACGGCACCGTGTTTCTCGCGCTCTTCCAGGCCACAGGAATCTCGATTGCACTTGAGTCGCAGCCCGGCCTGGTGCTGGATCCCGGGCTCATGTTCCGCGTCACTGCCGTCACTACCCTGGTCACCGGCACGATGTTTCTCATGTGGCTCGGCGAGCAGATCACCGAACGCGGTCTCGGCAACGGCATCTCGATCATCATTTTCGCGGGGATCGCGGCCGGCTTGCCGAATGCGGTGGCTGGGACGCTGGAACTGGTGCGTACCGGAGCTATGCACCCGCTGACTGCACTACTGATCGCCGTCGCGGTGGTGGTGGTGACCGCGTTCGTGTGCTTCGTCGAGCGCGGCCAGCGCAAGATACTGGTCAACTATGCCAAGCGGCAGGTCGGTAACCGCGTTTACGGCGGGCAGAGCTCGCATCTGCCGTTCAAGCTCAATATGTCGGGCGTGATCCCGCCGATATTCGCCAGCTCGCTGATCCTCTTTCCTGCGACTTTGCTCGGCTGGTTCGGCTCGCAGGAAGGGATGCTTTGGCTGCGCGACATCGCCGGCACGCTGACTCCGGGGCAGCCGATTTACGTCATGCTGTATGCCGCTTTGATTATCTTCTTCTGCTTCTTCTATACCGCGCTGCAGTACAGTCCGAAGGAAACCGCGGACAACCTGAAGAAATCGGGGGCCTTCGTGCCGGGCATCCGGCCCGGGGACCAGACCGCGCGCTACCTCGAGCGGATCTTGACGCGCCTCACTCTGGTTGGCGCACTGTACGTGACGCTGGTTTGTCTGTTGCCCGAATTCCTAATCCTGAAGTGGAACGTGCCGTTCTATTTCGGCGGAACGTCGCTCCTGATCATCGTCGTCGTCACCATGGACTTCATGTCGCAGGTGCAGGCCTACGTGATGTCGCACCAGTACGAAAGCCTATTGCGCAAGGCAAATTTCAAGGGGGGCCTGCCCGCGCGGTAGACCCCACGGCAAAGGAGCAGGACATGAAAGTAATGGCTTCAGTCAAGAAGATCTGCCGCAAGTGCAAGATCGTCCGCCGCAAGCGCGTGGTCCGGGTCATCTGCTCCGATCCTCGCCATAAGCAGCGCCAGGGATGATTTAACTTCTTGAGCAGACAGGTATTTCGGGATAAAATACTCGGCTTTTCGTTCGCGACGCACTTACGGGACTAGCACATGGCACGGATCGCGGGAATAAACATCCCCAACCACCAGCATGCGGAGATCGCGCTAACCGCGATCTACGGTATCGGGCGCGCTCGCGCGCAGGCGATCTGCACCGCCTCAGGCGTCGATGGGTCGCGCAAGATCAAGGATCTGACCGACTCGGAGCTCGACCGGCTGCGCGATAACGTGATGCGGCTTTCCGTCGAGGGCGACCTTCGACGCGAAGTCTCGATGAGCGTCAAGCGACTCATGGACCTTGGCTGCTATCGCGGGGTGCGTCATCGCAAGGGCCTGCCGGTGCGCGGACAACGCACGCGCACCAACGCCCGGACCCGCAAGGGACCGCGCAAGACGGCCATCAAGCTGACGGCACAGGCCGGCAAGGTGTAACGCAGGCTTAAAGGACATTCAGGACATTCATGGCGACCAGAAATCCCCCGCAGCAACAGACGCAGCAGACAGCACGCGCGCGGAAGAAGGTCAAGAAGAACGTGGCCGAGGGAATCGCGCATGTGCATGCCTCGTTCAACAATACCATCGTGACAATCACGGACCGGCAGGGAAACGCCCTGTCGTGGGCAACCTCCGGCAATGCGGGCTTCAAGGGTTCGCGCAAGTCGACGCCTTTTGCCGCGCAGGTCGCTGCCGAGCGTGCAGGGCGGGCGGCACAGGAATGCGGAGTGAAGAACATCGAAGTGCGCATCAAGGGACCGGGGCCTGGCCGCGAGTCCGCAGTGCGCGCGCTGAACGCGATCGGGCTCAAGATTTCCAGCATCGCTGATGTGACGCCCGTTCCCCACAACGGCTGCCGGCCGCCCAAGCGGCGCCGCGTCTGAGCCGAAGGGAAAGGAGACGCCATGGCAAGAAATCTCGACGCTAAATGCCGCCAGTGCCGCCGCGAAGGGGAGAAGCTGTTTCTCAAAGGAGAGAAGTGCTTCACCGACAAGTGCGCCGTGGAGCGCCGCAGCTACGCGCCGGGCCAACATGGCCAGAAGAGCGGTCAGCGCCTGTCGGACTACGGCAAGCAGCTGCGCGAAAAGCAGAAGATCCGCAGGATTTACGGCGTCCTCGAGCGCCAGTTCCGCAAGACCTACGCCGAGGCGTCGCGCTCGAAGGGCGTGACCGGCGAGCGACTGCTTCAGCTGCTCGAGACGCGCCTTGATAGCATCGCCTTCCGAATGGGATTCGGTGCGTCGCGTACAGAGTCGCGCCAGCTGGTGCGCCACAACGGAATTCACGTTAACGGCAAGCGTGTGAACATCCCCTCGTACCAGGTCAAGCCCGGAGACGTGGTCGAAGTCGCGGAGAAAGCGAAGGCGCAGTTGCGCGTCAAGGCGGCGGCAGAAGCCGCAGAAAGTCGCGGCATTCCGGACTGGATGGAGGTGGACGCGAAGGCGCTCAAGGGAATCTTCAAAGCTTTGCCGACGCGGCCCGAACTGCCGTCTTCGATCAACGAAAGCCTGGTGATCGAGCTCTACTCGAAGTAACGAGGTGAAATCGGGTCGAGCCGCATCTTGCCCCGCACCCCCTATACGATCAACCGCAGGACGCAAACATGTCGCAAATCGGATTTCTGAAACCGCGCATCGTCGACGTACAGAATTTGTCGCAGTACCACGCGAAGGTGACGATGGAGCCATTCGAGCGCGGCTACGGCCATACGCTCGGCAACGCTCTGCGCCGCGTATTGCTGTCCTCGATGCCCGGCTACGCGCCGACCGAGGTGCAGATCGCCGGCGTGGTGCACGAATACTCGACCATGGACGGCGTGCGCGAGGACATTGTCGACATCCTGCTCAATCTCAAGGGTGTCGTGTTCCGGCTCCACAATCGTCCGGAAGCGATCCTTGCGCTGAAAAAAGATGGCGAGGGTCAAGTCACCGCCGCCGACATCGAGGCTGCGCACGACGTCGAGATCGTCAATCCTGAGCATGTCATCGCGACGCTGGCTTCGGGCGGCAAGCTCGAGATGCAAATCAAGGTCGAGTCCGGGCGCGGCTATGTCCCGGGCAATATGCGCTATCTGCCGGAAGAGACTAAGGGAATTGGCCGGATCGTGCTGGACGCCTCGTTCAGCCCGGTGCGCCGCGTGTCCTACTCGGTCGAGTCTGCGCGCGTGGAGCAGCGCACCGATCTGGACAAGCTGATTATGGACATCGAGACGAACGGCGCGATCGAGCCGGAGGAGGCGATTCGCTATTCGGCACGCATCCTGGTCGACCAACTGTCCGTGTTCGCCCAGCTCGAAGGAACTTCGATGCCAGCCGAACAGCCGAAGTCGCCGCAGGTGGACCCGATCCTGCTGCGCCCGGTCGACGATCTGGAACTCACGGTGCGATCGGCGAACTGCCTCAAGGCCGAAAACATTTACTACATCGGCGACCTGATCCAGCGTACCGAGACCGAGCTCCTCAAGACGCCGAACCTGGGACGCAAGTCACTGAATGAGATCAAGGAGGTGCTTGCCTCGCGCGGTCTCACCCTCGGCATGAAGCTCGAGAATTGGCCGCCCGCCGGACTCGAGCATCACCGCGTCTAACGCGCGCCGGAGATAAGGACAACAAGCCATGCGTCACGGGTACGGACTCCGCAAGCTCAATCGCACGTCGAGCCACCGGCTCGCAATGCTGCGCAATATGGCGAATTCGCTGCTGCGCCACGAGACGATCACGACCACGCTGCCCAAGGCGAAAGAACTCCGGCGCGTCGTTGAACCGATGATCACGCTCGGCAAGAAGCCTTCGCTCGCCAATCGACGCCTCGCGTTCAACCGCTTGCGCGACCGGGATATCGTCGGCAAGCTTTTTGACGACCTCGGGCCGCGCTACGCCAAGCGCAACGGCGGTTACCTGCGCATCCTGAAGAGCGGATTTCGCAAGGGCGACAATGCGCCGCTCGCGTTGGTGCTTCTGCTGGATCAGCCCGAGAAACCGGCCGAAGAGAAGAAGGAAGACAAGAAGGCCGCTTGATCGTCCTGTTCACCGACTTCGGCACCTCGGATCCCTATCTTGGCCAAGTCAAGGCGGTCCTGCAGCGCGCCGCGCCGCGCACGCCGGTCGTGGACGCGCTCAACGACGCACCCGATTTTGCGATCAAGTCCGGGGCACACCTGCTTGCTGCGCTCGCGCCCCGCTATCCGCGCGGCAGTGTGTTCCTCACGGTGGTCGACCCGGGAGTAGGGGGGCCGCGCGACGCGATCGTGGTTCAGGCTGACGGCCGCCGCTTCGTCGGTCCCGACAACGGATTGTTGTCGGTTCTCTGGCGGCGTGCGAAGCGCAGCCGCTGCCGGCGGATCGTGTGGCGCCCGGCGTTCCTCTCGATCACGTTTCACGGCCGCGACCTGTTCGCTCCCGTCGCGGCGGCACTGGCGCGCGGGCGCATGCCCGCAGGCTGGCTTGCCGCTCCGTGCGCTCCACGCGTTCTGCTCGACGCGGACGACCTGGCGCAGGTGATTTACGTCGATCACTACGGCAATGCGATGACCGGGCTTCGCGCCGCGTCCATCGCGCCCGGCGCGCGCCTGCGTGCCGGCGGGCGGGCGCTCGCGCCGGCTCGGACCTTCGG
>JBOIFB010000071.1:0-11760 GCA_050741415.1 Burkholderiales bacterium
GGAGATTGTCGGCGATGCTCTCGTGCAGTTGGGGCGCGCCGGGGGCGATGGCCTCTCGCGCACCGACGACGGCCGGCAGATCCCCGTACTCCACCAGCACCGCTTCCGCCGCGTCCTGCGCCTGCGGCCGCGACTCGGCGATCACCAGCGCGACCGGCTCGCCGACGTGGCGCACCTTGCCCTGCGCCAGCGCCGGGCGATGAACCTTGGGCTGCTCCGAGCCGTCGCGTCCCCTGACCGGCGCCGCCGCCGGCAGTCCCTGCGCGCCCGCCGCCGCGACATCGTCTCCCGTGAGCACCGCCACCACGCCCGGCATCGCCAGCGCCGCGGCGGCGTCGATCGAAACGATCCTCGCGTGCGGCCGGTCGGAGCGCAGGAAGTGCGCGTGAAGCTCGCCCGGGAGATTCCAGTCGGAGACATAGCGTCCCCGACCTTTCAGCATGCGCTCGTCTTCGAGCCTGCCCTTGGTGCCGAAACTCTGCATTCAGACGTGCGACAGCGCGATCAGGATGCTGCAAGGCGCGTAGTCGAGCAGCGAGGCGCCCACCGAGCCCTTCCACCAGCGCGCTGCGAATGAGGTCCTCTGGTTGTGGCCAATCACGACCAAGTCGACGCCGAGCTCCTTCGCGAGGCGGCAGATTTCCTCTACCGGCTCGCCCACCGCCAGATGGCCGGCCGCCTTGAAACCCTTCTGGGTAAGAGTGTCGATGCCTTCGTCCAGCACTGCCTGGGTGCGCTTTTTTTCCTCTTCCAGCAGCTCTTCCGGAACGAAGCCTTCGGTGAGGAACAGGCTCGGCGGCATGCTGGCCACCGCCAGCAGATGGATTTCTGCGCCCAGGAAGTTCGCCAATTCCGCGCACTCGACCAGTGCGCGCTTGCCGTCTTGGGACCCGTTATAGGCCAGAAGGATCTTGCGATACTTCATGTGCGGGCTCCTTGCAAGGTGGCTGGGCTGGCGAAACGATTATAGCCTCAGCCCGGCGCCTCGTACGCACCCGCTAGAATCCCAGTTTTAGCGGATCCTGCCATGCTAGACATCTCCCGCAGCGACCTCGTCGCCGGCATCGCCGGCAGCGGCACCATGGGGCGCGGCATCGTCCAGGTGCTGGCGCAGTGCGGCGTGCGCACGCTGGTGTTCGACGCGCAGCCCGGCGCCGCGGCGAAGGCCCGCGCAGCGATCGCGCAGGCGCTGGCCAGGCTGGTCGAGAAGGGCCGCCTCCCGCAGCCCGGCGCCGACGCCGCGATGGCGCGCATCGAAGTCGTCGATTCTCTCGCCGCGTTTGCCTCCTGCCAGGTGGTGATCGAGGCCATCGTGGAAAAGCTCGAGTCGAAGCAGGATCTGTTTCGGGCGCTCGAGGGCATCGTAAGCGAGTCCTGCATCCTCGCTTCGAACACCTCCTCGCTGTCGGTCACCGCGATGGCCGCCGCCTGCCGCCTGCCCGGGCGCGTCGCCGGCTACCATTTTTTCAACCCGGTGCCGGTGATGAAGATCGTCGAGGTGATCGACGGCGTGCTGACCGAGCCCTGGGTCGGCGAGGCGCTGTGCGCACTCGCGCGGCGCTACGGCCACACCCCGGTGCGCTGCAACGACACCCCCGGATTCATCGTCAATCACGCCGGGCGCGCCTACGTGCCCGAATCATTGCGCGTACTGGCAGAGGGCGTGGCCGACTACGCCACCATCGACCGCATCCTGGTCGACGCCGCGGGCTTTCGCCTCGGGCCCTTCGGTCTGATGGACCTGGTCGGCCTGGATGTCACGCACGCGGTGATGCGCTCGATGTACCAGCAGTACTACGAGGAGCCGAAGTACAAGCCTTCGTACCTGAACGAGCCGCGCGTCGCGGCGGGGCTGCATGGGCGCAAGACCGGACGCGGCTGGTACGTCTACGGCAAGGACGGCGCGGCCGAAAAGGTCCCCGAACAGCCCGTACCGGCCGCCGCGGCGGGACCGGTGTGGTGCGTGCCCGAGCTGAAGGAGTTACTGCTGAAACTCGGTGCGAAGCTCGCCGGCGATCCCTCGAGCGCAGCGGCGTGCTTCGCCGCGCCGCTCGGGCGCGATGCGACCGCGAGCGCGCTCGAGCTGGGGCTCGACCCGGCTCGTGCGGTCGCACTCGACCCCTTGTTCGGATTCGCCAAGCGGCGCACGCTGATGACCACGCCGGTTACTAGCGCCGCCGCGCGCGATGCGGCGCACGCGCTGCTGGCCGCCGACGGCGTGCCGGTCTCGCTGATCCGCGATTCGGCCGGCTTCGTCGCCCAGCGCGTGGTGGCCCACGTGGTGAACGTCGGCTGCGACATCGTGCAGCAGAGAATCGCCTCGCCCGACGACCTTGATCGCGCGGTGATGCTCGGCCTGGGCTACCCGCGCGGCCCGCTCGCGATGGGCGACGCCATCGGCCCGGCGCGCATTCTCGCCATCCTCGAAGCGATGCACGACTTCTACCAGGAACCGCGCTACCGACCCAGCCCGTGGCTCACGCGCCGCGCCAGGCTGGGCGTTTCCCTCCTCACCCCGGAGTAACGAACATGCTGGACGCCTACATCTACGATGGACTGCGCTCACCGATCGGGCGCCACGCCGGAAAGCTCGCGCCGCTACGCCCGGACGACCTCGCGGGCGAAGTCATCAAGCAAGTCGTGGCGCGCAATGCCATCGACCCGAAGGAGATCTCCGACGTGGTGCTCGGCTGCGTGACGCAGTCGGGCGAGGATTGCCGCAACGTCGCGCGCTTCGCCGCGCTGCTGGCCGGCCTGCCGCCGGCCACGCCGGGGGTGACGGTCAACCGGCTGTGCGCGAGCGGCCTGCAGGCGGTGGTCGACGCCGCGCGCGCCATCACCTGCGGCGAAGGAGATCTCTACATCGCCGGCGGGGTCGAGAGCATGACGCGCGCGCCCTACGTCATGGCAAAGTCCGAGACGCCCTACGGCCGCGACGTCAAGCTGTACGACACCACAATCGGCTCGCGCTTCCCGAATCCTCGCTTCGCCAAGCAGTACGGCGACCAATCGATGCCGCAAACCGGCGACAACGTGGCCAAAGACTTCGGCATTACGCGCGAGCAGGCCGACGCGTTCGCGCTCGCCTCGCAGCAGAAGTACGCCCGGGCCGAGGCCGAGGGCTTCTACAAAGGAGAGATCCTGCCAGTCGCGCTGCCATCGAAGAAAAAGGACTCGCCACCCGCGATGGTCGAGCTCGACGAGCATCCCCGCCGCGACACGAGCATGGAATCGCTCGCGCGCCTCAAGCCCCTGTTCGAAGGCGGCGTGGTGACCGCGGGCAACGCCTCGGGCGTGAACGACGGCGCCGCCGCGCTCGTGGTGGCGAGCCGGGCGTGGGGCGAGAAGCACGGCAAGAAACCGATGGCCAGGATCCTGTCGGCCGCCTCGGCCGGGGTCGAGCCGCGCATCATGGGCGTCGGCCCGGCGTACGCGATCCCGCTTGCGCTCGAGCGCGCCGGACTCGCGCTCAAGGACCTCGAAATCATCGAGATCAACGAAGCCTTCGCGAGCCAGGTCTTGGGCTGCCTCAAGCTGATGGGCCTCGACGCCAAGGATCCGCGCATCAACCCGAACGGCGGCGCGATCGCCATCGGCCACCCGCTCGGCTGCTCCGGCGCGCGCCTCGCACTGACGGTGGCGCGCGAAATGCAGGCCAGCGGCGCCAAGCATGCGGCAGTTTCACTGTGCATCGGCGTCGGGCAAGGCCTCGCCGTGATTCTGGAGCGCGTAAACTAGCGTGCAGGAGGTCGTCATGAATGCCCCCCTCAAATCCAAGCCTAAGGCAGGTTTCGTCTGGGACGATCCGCTGCTGCTGAACGAGCAACTGACCGAGGACGAACGCATGGTGCGCGAGGCGGCGCGCGCCTACTGCCAAGACAAGCTCGCTCCGCGCGTGCCCGAGGCCTTCCGCCACGAGAAGACCGATCCGACGATCTTCCGCGAGATGGGCGAGGTCGGCCTGCTCGGGCCGACCATTGCGGCGCAGTACGGCGGCCCCGAGCTGAGCTATGTATGCTACGGCCTGATCGCGCGCGAAGTCGAGCGCGTCGACTCGGGCTACCGCTCGATGATGAGCGTGCAGAGCTCGCTCGTGATGGTGCCGATCAACGAATTCGGCACCGAGGCGCAGAAGCAGAAATTCCTGCCCCGGCTCGCCAAGGGACAGTGGATCGGCTGCTTCGGCTTGACCGAGCCGAACCACGGCTCGGACCCCGGCTCGATGGCGACCCGCGCCAAGGCGGTCAAGGGCGGCTACAGCCTGACTGGATCCAAGATGTGGATCTCGAATTCGCCCATCGCGGACGTGTTCGTGGTCTGGGCCAAGGATGACGAGGGCGCGATCCGGGGATTCATCCTGGAGAAAGGCGTCAAGGGCCTGTCGGCGCCGGCGATTCACGGCAAGGTGGGCCTGCGCGCATCGATCACCGGCGAGATCGTGATGGACGGAGTCTTCTGCCCGGAGGAAAACGCCTTCCCCGAGGTGCGCGGCCTGAAGGGTCCGTTCACCTGCCTCAACTCGGCGCGCTACGGCATCGCCTGGGGCGCGCTCGGCGCGGCCGAGGACTGCTGGCACCGCGCGCGCCAGTACGTGCTCGAGCGCAATCAATTCGGCCGGCCGCTGGCGGCGAACCAGCTGATCCAGAAGAAGCTGGCCGACATGCAGACCGAGATCGCGCTCGGGCTGCAGGGTTGCCTGCGCCTTGGACGGATGAAGGACGACGGCAGCGCTGCGCCCGAGATCACCTCGATCCTGAAGCGCAATTCCTGCGGCAAGTCGCTCGACGTCGCGCGCATGGCGCGCGACATGATGGGCGGCAATGGCATCTCGGACGAGTTCGGCGTCGCGCGCCACCTGGTCAACCTCGAGGTGGTCAATACCTATGAGGGTACGCACGACATCCACGCCCTGATCCTCGGGCGCGCACAGACCGGAATCCAGGCCTTCAACTGAGCGTGCGCACGCGCGCCTTCGCTCTCGCCTTCGCGCTGCTAGCGCTTGCGCCGGCTGCGCTGGCTGCGCCCGCGCGGCCGGCCAACGGCGTGCTTCTGGTCGCCAAGCCCACTCTCGTCGATCCGAACTTCAGCCACACCGTCGTGCTGGTCACGCAGGTGCCCGACGCCGAGACCGTCGGGGTGATCCTGAACCGTCCCTTGCCGCTCGCGGCGAGCGAAGTGCTGCCGCCCGAGCTGCCGAGCGGCAATTACCGCGACCCGGTGTACTACGGCGGGCCGGTGCTGCGGCAGGTGATCGTCGTACTGTTCCACGCCGACCGGCCTCCAACCGCGCCCGCCTTCCACGTGCTGAAGGACGTCTACCTCTCGATGCATCCGGACAACATCAGGATGCTGCTGAAGCAAAAGCACGGGCGCTATCGTCTGTACGCCGGCTTCGCCGGCTGGGCACCCGGACAGCTCGAGGCGGAGCTGGACGGCGACGGCTGGTACGTGCTGCCGGCGGAAGAGGACTTGCTGTTCAAGCATGACACCAGCGGCCTCTGGCAGGAACTGCTGGACAGGGCGAGCAGTCCCCGGGTCTCGAGCCCCATCGAACGTTCAGGCCGGCGCCGGTACGGTCAATGTCAGGCTGCGGCCCTGGATCGCGCCTTGTCGAAAGTCATCTTGCCGCCGCGGTAGTCGACCAGGATCGTGTCCTTGGGCGCGAATCCGCCCTGCAGGATCGCGCGCGCGAGCGGGTTCTCGATCTCGGACTGGATCGCGCGCTTGAGCGGCCGCGCGCCGTAGACCGGATCGAATCCGACCTTCGCCAGCTCGGCGATCGCAGCCTCGGACACCTCGAGGCCGTAGTCCATCTTCGCCAGGCGCTGCCTGAGCACGCCGAGCTGGATGCGGGCGATCGCGCCGATCTGCGCTTCGTCCAGGCCGTGGAACACCACCACCTCGTCGATGCGGTTGATGAACTCGGGCCGGAAGTGCGACTTCACCTCGCCCATCACGGCGAGCTTCACCACGCCGTAGTCGCTTTCAGCCATCTGCTGGATCATGTGCGAACCGAGGTTCGAAGTCATCACGATCACCGTGTTCTTGAAGTCGACCGTGCGGCCCTGGCCGTCGGTCAGGCGACCGTCGTCGAGCACCTGCAACAGGACGTTGAACACGTCCGGATGTGCCTTCTCGATTTCGTCGAACAGGATCACCGCGTAGGGCTTGCGGCGCACCGTTTCGGTGAGCGCTCCGCCCTCCTCGTAGCCGACGTAGCCCGGCGGCGCGCCGATCAGGCGCGCGACCGAGTGCTTCTCCATGTACTCCGACATGTCGACCCGGATCAGGTGCTCTTCGGAATCGAACAGGAACGCCGCGAGCGCCTTGCACAGTTCGGTCTTGCCGACACCCGTCGGCCCCAGAAAGAGGAACGACCCGTAGGGCCGGTTCGGATCCGACAGCCCCGAGCGCGAGCGCCGGATCGCATCCGACACCAGCCGCACGGCCTCGTCCTGCCCGACCACGCGCTCGTGCAGTTTGTCCTCCATCGTGATCAGCTTGTCGCGCTCGCCCTGCATCATTTTCGACACCGGGATGCCGGTGGCGCGAGAGACCACCTCGGCGATCTCCTCTGCGCCAACGTGAGTCCGCACCAGCTTCGTCTTCGCGCCCTGCTCGCCCTTTTCCGCCTTCTTCATCTGGGCCTCGAGCTGCGGCAGCGTGCCGTATTGCAGCTCGGCGAGCTTGTCGTACTGGCCCTTTCTCTGCAGCTCGACCATCTGCTGGCGCAGCTTCTCGATCTCTTCCTTGATGTGCTGGCTCCCGGCGACCTGCGCTTTCTCGGCGTTCCAGATTTCCTCCAGGTCGGAGTATTCCTTTTCCAGCTTCGCAATCTCCGCCTCGATCAGCGCCAGCCGTTTGCGCGAGGCTTCGTCCTTTTCCTTTTTTACCGCCTCGCGCTCGATGCGAAGCTGGATCAGACGCCGGTCGAGCCGGTCCATCGACTCTGGTTTGGAGTCGATCTCCATCCTGATGCGCGCCGCCGCTTCGTCGATCAGGTCGATCGCCTTGTCGGGCAGGAAGCGGTCGGTGATGTAGCGCTGCGAGAGCTCGGCCGCCGCGACGATCGCCGGGTCGGTGATTTCGACGCCGTGGTGCAGCTCGTATTTCTCCTGCAGCCCGCGCAGGATCGCAATGGTCGCTTCGACCGTCGGCTCGCCGATGAGCACCTTCTGGAAGCGGCGCTCGAGCGCGGCGTCCTTCTCGATGTACTTGCGGTATTCGTCCAGCGTGGTCGCGCCGATGCAATGCAGTTCGCCGCGCGCAAGCGCGGGCTTGAGCATGTTGCCGGCGTCGATCGCACCCTCCGCCCTGCCGGCGCCGACCATGGTGTGCAGCTCGTCGATGAAGACGATGGTGTTGCCTTCGTCCTGCGCCAGCTCCTTGAGCACCGACTTGAGGCGCTCCTCGAACTCGCCGCGATATTTGGCGCCCGCGAGCAGCGCGGCCATGTCGAGCGCCAGCACGCGCTTGTTCTTCAGCGTCTCGGGCACCTCGCCGTTGACGATGCGCTGCGCGAGGCCTTCGACGATCGCGGTCTTGCCCACCCCTGGCTCGCCGATCAGCACCGGGTTGTTTTTCGTGCGCCGCTGCAGGATCTGGATCGAGCGCCGGATCTCGTCGTCGCGCCCGATCACGGGGTCGAGCTTGCCCTGGCGCGCGCGCTCGGTGAGGTCGAGCGTGTACTTCGCCAGCGCCTGGCGCTGCGACTCGTCGGACTGGCCGCTCACGCTCGCGCCGCCGCGCACCTGCTCGATCGCCTTTTCCAGCGCCGCCTTGGCGACGCCGGCCTGCTTGAGCAGCTTGCCGGTCTCGCCCTTGTCGCCCACCGCCGCGACGAGAAACATTTCCGAGGCGATGAACTGGTCGCCGCGCCTCTGCGCTTCCTTGTCGGCGACGTTCAGCAGGGTCGTCAGCTCGCGCGAGATATGCACTTCGCCCGGCGCGCCCTCGACCTTCGGCAGCCGGCCGAGCGCCTGTCCCAGGGCCTGCCTGAGCGCGTTCGGATTGCCCCCGGACTTCGCGACCAGCGCCGAGGCGCCGCCGTCTTCCTGCTCGAGCAGCGCGAGCAGCAGATGCTGGGGCTCGATGTACTGGTGGTCCTGGCCGAGCGCCCGGCTCTGGGCGTCCGCCAGGGCTTCCTGCAGCTTGGTGGTGAATTTGTCGAAGCGCATCGCCTTGATCCAGTTGAGAAACTTCTAACGCAAGTGGGGCCTTTGCCTCCGAATTCAAGCGCCGCGTGGGCGCTGGGGTTGCGGAAGCGGGTTTTCACCCTCATTTACAGCTCTCGTAGCCGAGCGCAAGGTCCAATGCCGATGCAAAAACACATTCAAGTCAACATCGCGTACCTGATCTTCGCCTTCTTCGCGATCCTGTTCGTGCAGCAGTGGTGGCACCAGGTGCAGACGGTCGAGGTGGTGCCCTACAGCCAATTCGAGAAGCTGCTGCAGGGCAACCAGATCTCCGAAGTGGTGGTGTCGGACCAGACCGTCACCGGCACGCTGAAGTCGCCTCAGGGCGGCAAGAGCACGGTCGTGGCCAACATCGTGCAGCCCCAGCTCGCCGACCGGCTGTCCAAGTACAACGTCAAGTTCACGCGCGTATACCAGAGCACCTTCCTGCGCGACTTGCTGTCGTGGGTGGTGCCGGCGCTGGTGTTCTTCGGGGTGTGGTTCTTCATGGTGCGCCGCTTCGCGGGCCAGCAGGGCATGGGCAGCTTCATGAACATCGGCAAGAGCCGCGCCAAGGTTTACGTCGAGAGCAAGACTGGGGTGACGTTCGCCGACGTCGCAGGCGTCGACGAAGCCAAGGCCGAGCTGCAGGAGGTGGTCGAGTTCCTCAAGAACCCGGAGCGTTACGGCAGGCTCGGGGCGCGCATCCCGAAAGGCATCCTGCTGATCGGCCCGCCCGGGACCGGCAAGACCCTGCTCGCGCGCGCGGTCGCGGGCGAGGCGGGCGTGTCATTCTTCTCGATTTCGGGCTCCGAGTTTGTCGAGATGTTCGTCGGCGTGGGTGCGGCGCGCGTGCGCGATCTGTTCGAGCAGGCGCGCCAGAAAGCGCCAGCGATCATCTTCATCGACGAGCTCGACGCGCTCGGCCGCGCACGCGGCGCCGGCTTGATGGGCGGGCACGACGAGAAGGAGCAGACGCTCAACCAGCTGCTGTCCGAGCTCGACGGCTTCGATCCGAGTATCGGGCTGGTACTGCTCGCGGCGACCAACCGGCCCGAGATCCTCGACCCGGCGCTGTTGCGCGCCGGCCGCTTCGACCGCCAGGTGCTGGTCGACCGTCCGGACAAGATCGGGCGGGTGCAGATCCTGCAGGTGCACGCGAAGAAGATTCGCCTCGCCGAGGGCGTCCAGATGGAGCAGGTCGCCGCCCTCACGCCCGGCTTCTCCGGGGCGGACCTGGCGAACCTGATCAACGAAGCGGCGCTGCTCGCGACCCGGCGCGGCGCCGAATCGGTGACTCTGGACGATTTCACCCAGGCGGTCGAGCGCATCGTTGCCGGCCTGGAGAAAAGGAGCCGCGTGCTGAACGAGACCGAGCGCCGCACGGTCGCCTACCACGAGATGGGCCACGCCCTGGTGGCGATGTCGCTGCCCGGCAGCGACCCCGTGCACAAGATTTCGATCATTCCGCGCGGCATCGGCGCGCTCGGCTACACCATCCAGCGCCCAACCGAAGACCGCTTCCTGATGACGCGCGAGGAGCTGGAAAGCAAGATGACCGTTCTGCTCGGCGGCCGCGCGGCCGAAAAGGTCGTGTTCGACCACCTGTCGACCGGTGCCGCCGACGATCTCGCCAAGGTGACCGGCATCGCGCGCAGCATGGCGCTGCGCTACGGCATGGTGGAGAAGCTGGGCTACGTCTCCTTCGACGACGAGCGCCCCAACTTCCTCGGCGTGGCCGGTCCCGCGCCGCGCGAGTACAGCGAAGACACCGCGCGCGAGATCGACATCGCGGTGCGCGACATCGTGCATTCGGCGTTCGACCGCGCGGTCGCGATCCTGGCCCGCCAGCGCGAAGTCCTCGAGCGCGGCGCAAAGCTGCTGCTCGAAAAGGAGACGCTCGCCGAACCCGAGCTGGCAGAACTGAAGTCCGCCTTGCAAGCGACCTGAGCGTCGCGCGGCGCTATATACTCGCGCGCACCCGGCGCGCATTCGCGGCGGGCGACCTCCTCACATGGCGCGCCTTCGATTCAGCCTGCCGCTGCCGTCCAACCCGCCGCTGACGGCGGGCGACGGCATCATCGTGCTCGCACTTGCCGGTGTCCTGTATATCGGAGCACGGCTCGCGCTGCACGCGCCGCCCGTGGTGAAGGGCCCCGACATCTCGCTCGAGGCCTCCGCGCTGCCCTGGTACGCGGCGCTTTCCATCCTTCGCATGGGAGCGGCCTACGCGCTCTCGCTCGCCTTCAGCCTCGCCTACGGCTACTACGCGGCGCACAACCGTACCGCGGAGAAGGTGATGATGCCCTTGCTCGACGTGCTGCAGAGCGTGCCGATCCTGTCCTTCCTGCCGCTGGTGCTGCTTTCGCTCTCGGTGATCCTGCCCACCGGGGTCGCGGCCGAATTCGCTGCGATCGTGCTCATTTTCACCTCCCAGGCCTGGAACATCACCTTCAGCTTCTACCAGTCGATCAAGACCGTGCCGGGGGAGCTGCGCGAGGCGGCCGCCGCGTTCCGCTTCGGCAGGTGGTTCCGCCTCAAGTACCTGGAGCTTCCCTTCGCCGGCATCGGGCTGGTGTGGAACAGCATCATGAGCTGGGCAGGAGGCTGGTTCTTCCTCATGGCGGCCGAGATGTTCACGGTGGGCCGCCGCGACTTCCGCCTGCCCGGCCTGGGAAGCTATCTTCAGACCGCCGCAGCCGCCGGAGATCTGCAGGCGATCCTGCTCGGGCTGGGGACGCTGGTCGCGGTGATCGTGGCACTCGATCAGCTCCTGTGGCGCCCTTTGCTCGCGGTCGCCGATCGCCTGAAGCTGCAGACCGTCGAGGGCGGAGACGAAACGCGATCGTGGTTCTACGATCTCCTGATGCGCGCCTGGCTGGTGCGCAAGTTTGACGAACGCCTCTGGAGCCCGTTCATGGAGCGGCTCGACCGGCGCTGGCAGAATTCCGCGGCCGCAGAGGTCCCCGCGGGCGCCGCGCCCCCGCGCTGGCGCGCAGTGATGATCGCGGCGGCGGGCGCGGCGCTGCTCATCTATCTCGTACTGCGCGCGGCGCAGCTGCTTGCGACGCTGCCGCTCGCGGCCTGGGCCGAGATCGCGACCAGCCTCGGGGCGACGCTGCTTCGGGTCTGCGCCGCGCTCGCCATCGCTGCCGCCTGGACGATTCCGCTCGGCGTCGCGATCGGGGTGCGCCCAAGGCTGGCCGCCGTAGTGCAGCCGATCGCCCAGATCCTCGCCTCGGTGCCGGCCACCGCGCTCTTCCCCGTCGTGCTGCTCGCGCTCCTGCGGCTTCCTGGCGGGCTCGACATGTCTGCCGTTCTGCTCATGCTGCTCGGCACGCAGTGGTACCTGCTGTTCAACGTGATCGCCGGCGCGACGGCGATTCCGCAGGACCTGCGCGACACGACCGCATTACTGCGCCTGGCGCCAAGAGAGCGCTGGAAGACACTGCTGCTGCCAGCCTTGTTCCCGTTCGCGATCACCGGGGCGATCACCGCCGTCGGCGGCGCCTGGAACGCAAGCATCGTCGCCGAGTACGTCGAGTTCGCCGGACACACCTATTCGACCGTCGGCATCGGTGCCATG
>JBOIFB010000072.1:0-11637 GCA_050741415.1 Burkholderiales bacterium
CCGAGAACGGGTGCAGCACGCCGCCGCGCTTGGCGCTGGTAAAGTTGATGAAGTAGATCTGCGCGTCGGGCCGCGCCAGCTCCGGGCGCGTGCGCACGAAGGCCGCGGCGTAGCCGGCGCTCACGGTCAGCGGCCCGCGCCGCCGCAGCAGGTAGCGCAGTCCGATGCCCATCTGGCGCCGCAGGCTCGCCATGTCGTCGTTGAGCGTGATCGGCCGGTTGCAGCGCCAGAAAGTGCGCACGTAGAAATGATCCTGCAGCGCCTCCCCCACCCCGGGCGAATCGTGCCGCGGCGCAACGCCCAGGCCCTCGAGCAGCGCGCGCGGGCCGATGCCCGAGAGCTGCAGCAACTGCGGCGAATTGAACGTGCCGCCGGCGAGGATCACCTCGCGCGCGGCGCGCACCGTGTGCTTTTGCCCTGCCCGCAGGTATTCGACCCCGACCGCGCGCCGGCCCTCGAACAGCAGCTTCGTGGCAAGCGCCTTGACCTCGATGCGAAGGTTTGCGCGCCTGGCCGCCGGGCGCAGGTAGCCGGTCGCGGCGCTCGAGCGCCGGCCCCTCCGGGTGGTCGCCTGATAGTAGCCCGCGCCGTCCTGCGCCGCGCCGTTGAAGTCGTCGTTGCGCGCCACGCCGAGCGCCGCGGCGGAGGAGATGAAGGCGTCGCACAATTCATGCTTGTCGGGCAGATCGCTTACCGCGAGCGGCCCGCCCGTACCGTGCCAGGCATCGGCGCCGCGGCTCTGGTCCTCGGACTTGATGAAGTAGGGCAGCAGGTCGTCGAAGCTCCAGCCCGGCACGCCCCAGCCGTCGAAGTCCTCGCGCTGGCCGCGGATGTAGACCAGGCCGTTGATCGACGAGGAGCCCCCCAGCACCTTGCCGCGCGGGGTGAACACGCGCCTGCCGTTGAGCGCCGGCTCGGGCTCCGATTCGTAGGCCCAGTTGACGTCGGTGCGCGCGAACAGCTTGCCGTAGCCCAGCGGAACGTGGATCCAGGGATGGGTGTCGCGCGGACCGGCCTCGAGCAGCAGCACGCGCGTGCGCCCGCCCTCGGTCAGCCGGTTCGCCAGCACGCAGCCGGCCGAGCCGGCGCCGACGATGACGACATCGCAGGCCTCGCTGCGGGTCAAGCGCTCAGACCGTGGCGGTCGCCGCCGCGGGCGAGCCGACCGCACCCGGCAGCCGCAGCGGCGGTGCAGTAAGGAGGAAACGGTTGCGCTTGTGCTCGCGCAGCCAGTTCGCGAGCCGGGTCAGGTACCACAGCTCGCCCAGGTGGATGCCGTTCTTGAAGATGCAGTGCTCGTGCAACGGCATCAGCGCGTGCGGGGCGGGCTTGAACAGGCTCGCCGGAATGATCTCGACCGCGTAGTTGTCGGCGATCAGGCAGGCCAGGCCCGAGTCGCTGATCCAGGCGAGCAGCTTGTCGTCGCGCCCGTCGAGGCCGCTGCAGGTTCCGTGCAGCAGCTTGGGATCCGGATTCTTGTTCAGTTCCAGGATCACGTCGGCAAAGCCGGTGTACAGGCACACCATGTCGCCGCGCTCGACGCTCACCTTGTCGGCCTCGAGCACCCGCATCATTTCGTCGTAGCCTACCGCGCGCCGCTCGCGGCCGAAGTGCGCGTGCAGGTCGATCATGACGCCGCGTCCCTGCGCGCCGTGCTCCGCGAGGTTCTGGATTCCAAGCGCTTCGGCGCGCGCGCCCTCGTACTTCGCCCACGGCTCGGGCGCAGCGCGGTTCTCCGGCGCGGGCTTGACGTGCTCGCCGGCGCGAAAGCCGTTGTAGAACACGATCTCCGCCTTGCCGTCGCCGTCGGCGTCGAACCGGCTGCCGATATGGGCGAACGAATCCCACTGGGTCGAGTACTGCAGCGTCAGCAGCACCAGATCGTCGCACACCACGTCGGTGTGGTCGGGATCGTCCTCGGCGAGCGCAAAGCAGAAATTCTGTTTGCCGGCGTTCTTCTTGCCGTCGCGCAGGGTGGCGAACTGGCGCGGCGGGCTGCGGCGCGCATTGAGCGCGCTGCCACCCGGATAGTCGAGCGGCAGCGAGAGGCAGAAGCTGATGCCCTCCTTCACTTCGGCCACCCCCTGCAATACTTTCTCCTTCGTCACGGTGTTCATGCGGCCGCGCTGATCGTCGGGGCCGAACTCGCCCCAGTTCGACCCCGGGGGCCTGTTCTTCCATCGCTGTGCCACCTGCATCCTCCTCAGAAGTAGTGCCGCGCGATCGTCTCGGCGACCATCACCGGCTTCTCGCCGCCCTCGCGCTCCATGACGACGTTCCAGGCGACCTGCACCCCGCCCTCGATCTTTTCGTATCTGGCGAGCGTGAAGCGCGCCCGCACTTTCGACCCTGAGGGCACCGGCGCGGTGAAGCGCACCCGGTTCAGGCCGTAATTGACCCCCATCTTGCGGTCCGAGAACGAAAAGGTCAGCTCACTCAGATGCGCCACCAGCGAGAGCGTCAGAAAACCGTGCGCAATGGTGGTGCCGTAGGGCGATTGTTTTGCGCGCTCGCGGTCGACATGGATCCACTGGTGGTCGTCGATCGCCTTGGCGAAAGTGTCGATTCGCTCCTGAGTGACCTCGAGCCAAGGGGAAACCGCAATCTCCTCGCCTACCCTGTTTTCCAGCCCGCGTATGGTGAGTGCAGCAGTGCTCATTGGCTATCTCTTGTTGAATCCGACGAAGCGCTCGATTTCGCCGCACACCCATTGCGGGCGCTCGTGCACGATCCAGTGCGACGCACCGGGCACGCGCACCACGCGCAGATCCGGCACGCAGGCCTCGAGCCCGTCGAGGCAACCCGGCAGCAGCGCCTTGTCGGCCTCGCCCCAGATCACCAGGGTCGGCACCCTGACCATGAAGTCCTTCGCTTCCAGGCTCAAGCGCGACGCGCCGGGGTCCGATGCCGCAGGCGGATACAGGGGCGAGGCGCGGTACCAGTTCAGGCCACCGGTAAGTGCGCCCGGCTGCGCCCAGGCCTCGAAGTAGGCGGCCCTGTCCTCCTCGCTGAACTGCGGGCTGCCCGAGCCGAAGGCGAGCTTCCACAGCTTGGCGTAGCCGTCCTGCGACAGTACGCGCTCGGCTTTTGCGTCGCGCAGCAAAAGCATATAAGCGCTCGCCTGCTGCTGCGCGGGATTGCCGGCGAGCTCGCGCCAGAAGGTGTACGGGTGCGGCGAGTTGACGATCACCAGGTGCGACAGCAGCTCCGGGTGCGCCATCGCGAATCCCCACGCCACCGCGCCGCCCCAGTCGTGCGCCGCCAGCACGAAACGTCCGCGCGTGAAGCGTTGCGCCAGCTGGCGGATGTCCTCGATCAGCAGCCTGACCCGGTATTGCTCGACCGCCGCCGGGCGCTCGGAAAGGTTGTAGCCGCGCTGATCGGGCGCCAGCGCGCACCAGCCGCGTGCGCCGAAGTGTTCGAGCGGCTTCTTCCAGCCGCGCCAGAACTCGGGAAAGCCGTGCAGAAACAACATCAGCGGGCCTTCGCCCAGGCGCGCGTAATGCAGCCGCACGCCGTTGACCCCAGCGAAGCCGTGCTCGATCGTGCCTGTCTGCGTCACGAAAACTTCGAGAAATCCGGCTTGCGCTTCTCGAAGAAGGCGGTCATCGCCTCTTTCGCCTCGGGCGAGCCGAGGCGCTCCCTGAAGGCTCGCCCTTCCTGCTCGATCTGCGCACTGACCGCGCCCGCAAGCGGCGCCTTCATCAGCTGCTTGGTCAGGCGTACCGACGCGGGCGGCAGCGCCGCAAGGGCGAGCGCCGCGCCGCGAGCATGCTCGAGCAGGACGGCTTCGGGCACGATTGCGGTCACGAATCCCGCCGCGAGCGCCTTGTCGGCGCCGAAAGGCTGGCCGAGCAGCAGCAGCTCCGCAGCGCGCTGGTAGCCCGCGATCGCCGGCAAGAGCAGGCTCGAGCCCGCCTCGGGCACCAGCCCGAGCGGCACGAAGGGCAGCTGGAAGCGCGCGTTGGGCGCCGCGTACACCAGGTCGCAGTGCAGCAGCATGGTGGTGCCGATCCCCACCGCCGCGCCTCCCACCGCGGCGACCAAGGGCTTCTGCAAGGTCGCGATCTGATGCAGAAAATCGAATGTCGTCGAGCGTTCGCCATGCGGCGGGCGCTCGATGAAGTCCTTCAGGTCGTTGCCGGAGCAGAAGCAGTCGGGTTTGCCGTGGATCAGCATCGCACGCACCTGCGCATCGGACTCGGCCGCGCTCAGCGCGGCACCGATGCCGGCGTACATCTCGAGCGTGAGCGCGTTCTTCTTGTCGATGCGCGCGATCTCGATGCGGGTGACGCGGTCCCTCGTTTCGACGACGATGTTGGCGCTCATGTCAGGCCGCCGGCAGCTTGTAGTCCTTGAGCTGCTGCCGGATCGTGAGCTTGGAGAGCTTGCCCGTCGCCGTGTGCGGCAGCTCGGCCACGAACACCACGTCGTCGGGCATCGACCACTTCGCGATCTTGCCCTCGAAGAACTTGAGCAGTTCCTCCCTGGTCACCTCCTGGCCGGATTTTTTGATCGCCACGACGATCGGACGCTCGTCCCACTTGGGATGCTTGACGCCGATCACCGCGGCCTCGGCGATCGCGGGGTGGGCCACCGCGATGTTCTCGAGGTCGATCGAGCTGATCCACTCGCCGCCCGACTTGATCACGTCCTTTGAGCGGTCGGTGACCTGCATGTAGCCGTCCGGGTCGATGGTCGCGACGTCTCCGGTCGGGAACCAGCCGTCCCTGAGCGGGTCGCCGCCCTCGCCCTTGTAGTAGCTCTCGATCACCCACGGCCCGCGCACGTGCAGGTCGCCGAACGCCTTGCCGTCCATCGGCAGCTCCTTGTCGTCCTGCCCGACGATCTTCATGTCGACGCCGAAGATCGCGCGCCCCTGCTTCGACTGCACCGCGTAGCGCGCCTCCTTGTCCATCTCGAGGTGCTTCGCCTTGAAGGTGCTCACCGTGCCGAGCGGGCTCATCTCGGTCATGCCCCAGGCGTGCAGCACCTGAACCCCGTACTCGTCCTGGAAGCTGCGGATCATCGCGGGCGGACAGGCCGAGCCGCCGATCACCACTGCGCGCAAGGTGGAGAACTTGAGCTTGTGCTCCTTCATGTAGTTGAGCAGTCCGAGCCAGACCGTGGGCACGCCCGCCGACATGGTCACGCGCTCGGTCTCGAACAGCTCGTGCAGGCTCTTGCCGTCCAGGTGCTGGGCGGGGAACACGAGCTTGGTGCCGGTCAGCGCGCAGGAATACGGCAGCCCCCAGGCGTTGACGTGGAACATCGGCACCACCGGCAGCACGACGTCGCGCGCCGAGAGGTTGAGCGCATCCGGCAGCGCGGCGGCGTAGGCGTGCAGCAGCGTCGAGCGATGCGTGTACAACGCGGCCTTCGGGTTGCCGGTCGTACCCGAGGTATAGCAAAGGCAGGCGGCGGTGCGCTCGTCGAAGCTCGGCCACTCGTATGCGCCGTCCTGCGCTTCGAGCAGCTCCTCGTAGCACAGCAGGTTCGGGATCGAAGATTGCTTCGGCATGTGCGCCGCGTCGCTCATCAGCACGAAGCCCTTTACGCTCTTGAGCTGCGGGGCGAGTTTTTCGACCAGAGGCAGGAAGCTGAGATCGAAGAAGACGTACTTGTCCTCGGCGTGGTTGGCGATGTAGGCGATCTGGTCCGGGAACAGGCGCGGATTGATGGTGTGGATCACCGCCCCGCTGCCGGCCACGGCGTAGTAGATCTCGAAGTGGCGGTAGCCGTTCCAGGCCAGGGTGGCGACTCGCTCGGACGGCTTCACGCCGAGCGCCGCGAGCGCGTTGGCCAGGCGGCGCGAGCGCCTGTGCGCTGCGCGGTAGTTGTAGCGGTGGATTCCGCCCTCCACCGTCTTGGAAACGATTTCAGTCTCGCCATGGTGGCGATCGGCATGCCGGATCAGGTCGGTGATCAGCAGCGGCGCGTCCATCATCAGGCCTAGCATTGGACTCCTCCGGGATGCGGTTTCACTATGCGGGTACGGCCGGACGAAAGTACTCTCGCGCAGCGCAGCCGGTCAAGCGGCGATGCGAAGATGCCGGTAAAATCGGGCTCCCCCCGCGCAGCCATCCAGTCCCGGAGATTCCCGCATGAGCGACGCAGCGCCCTATTCCGTACGCGACGGCATCGCCGTCATCACCCTGAACAGTCCTCCCGTGAACGGCCTGGGCAGCGTACTGCGCCCGGCGATCATGGACGGCATCAAGAAGGCCGGCTCGGATCCTGCGGTCAAAGCCCTGGTCATGATCGGCTCGGCGAAGGCCTTCTCGGGCGGGGCCGACATCCGCGAGTTCAATACGCCGAAGATGAGCGTGCCGCCGTCGCTGCAGGAAATCAACGAGGCGCAGGACGCGTTCGGCAAGCCGATGATCGCCGCGATCGGCGGCTTCGCGCTCGGCGGCGGGCTCGAACTCGCGCTCGCTTGCCATTACCGCGTCGCCCTGCCCAGGAGCCAGCTCGGCCTGCCCGAGGTGAAGCTCGGCCTGCTGCCGGGTTCGGGCGGCACGCAGCGCCTGCCGCGCGTGGTGGGCGCCGCGGAAGCGATCAGGATGATGACGAGCGGCAACCCGGTGCCGGCGGAGAAGGCGCTTTCGCTCGGCCTGGTCGACCAGATCGTCGAGGGCGACCTGCTCGAGGGTGCGCTCGCGTACACGAAGAAGCTCGTTGCCGAAGGCAAAGGCCCGCGCCGCATGCGCGACATGAAGGTCAAGCTGGACGGCGACCCGAAGGCCTTCTTCGAACAGGCGCGCGCCGAGGTCGGCAAGGCCTCGCGCGGCTACCCCGCGCCGCTCGAGATCGTCGCCTGCGTGGAAGCAGCGGCGACCAGGCCCTTCGACGAGGGCCGCGCCGAAGAGGGCAAGCGTTTCCAGAAGCTGGTCGAAGGCGGCGAGTCGAAGGCGCTGCGCCACATGTTTTTCGCCGAGCGCCAGACCTCGAAGATCCCGGACGTGCCCGAGGACACGCCGACGCGCGACATCAGGCGGGCGGCGATCATCGGCGCCGGCACCATGGGCGGCGGGATCGCGATGAGCTTCGTCAACGTCGGCATCCCGGTAACCCTGATCGAGATGAAGCAGGAGGCGATCGACCGGGGCTTGGCGACGATCCGGAAGAACTACGCCAACACCGTGTCCAAGGGGCGCTTGAAGCAGGAGGAGATGGACAAGAGGATGGCGCTCATCACCCCGGCGCTCGAGCTCGCCGCGGCGAAGGAGGCCGACATCGTGATCGAGGCGGTGTTCGAAAGAATGGACGTCAAGCAAGACATCTTCCGCAAGCTCGACGCCACGGCGAAGCCCGGCGCGATCCTCGCCTCCAACACCTCGACCCTGGACGTGAACGAGATCGCCGCGGCCACCAAGCGGCCGCAGGACGTGATCGGCACGCACTTCTTCTCTCCGGCGAACGTGATGCGGCTGCTCGAGGTGGTGCGCGGCGCGAAGACCGCCAAGGACGTGCTCGCCACTACCATGCAACTCGGCAAGCGGCTGAAGAAAGTACCGGTGGTCTCGGGCGTGTGCGACGGCTTCATCGGCAACCGCATGATCGAGAAGTACAGCCAGCAAAGCCTGTTCCTGCTCGACGAGGGCGCGAGTCCGCAGCAGGTCGACGCGGCGGCGCAGAAATGGGGCCTGGCGATGGGGCCGTTCACCATGGGCGACATGGCGGGACTCGACATCGGCTGGGAGATCAGGAAGCGCCGCTACGCCGAGCGCCCGAACTTCGTCTATTCGCGCGTGGGCGACCGCATCTGCGAGCAGGGGCGCTACGGCCAGAAGACCGGCAAGGGCTGGTACCGCTACGAAGCGGGCAACCGCAAGCCGATCCCCGATCCCGAGGCCGACAAGATCATTGCCCAATACAGAAGTGAAAACAAACTCAAACCCCGCCAGATCCCGGACGAGGAGATCATCGAGCGCCTGATCTACGCGCTGGTGAACGAAGGCGCCTGCATCCTCGAGGAAGGCATCGCGCTGCGCGCCTCCGACATCGACATGGTCTACCTCACCGGCTACGGCTTCCCCGCCTACCGCGGCGGGCCGATGTTCTACGCCGACAGCGTGGGCCTGCCGAAGGTGCTCGCGTCGATCGAGAAGTTCCAGAACGGCTACCGGGGAGAAGTTTGGAAGCCCGCGCCGCTTCTTGTGAAACTCGCCAAAGAAGGAAAACGCTTTAACGGCTAGGAGAAAAGCTCATGACCGAAGCAGTCATCGTATCGACCGCCAGGACCCCGCTGTGCAAGAGCTGGCGCGGGGCGCTCAACATGACCCACGGCGCCACCATGGGCGGACACGTGGTCAAGCACGCGCTCGAGCGCGCCAGGCTCGAGCCGGGCGAGGTGTACGACGTCATCATGGGTTGCGCCAACCCCGAGGGCGCGACCGGCGCCAACATCGCGCGCCAGATCGCGCTGCGCGCCGGCCTGCCGGTGACGGTCTCGGGCATGACCGTGAACCGGTTCTGCTCCTCCGGCCTGCAGACGGTGGCGCTCGCCAGCCAGCGCATCATGCAAGGCGAAGCCGAGATCATGATCGCGGGCGGCGTCGAGTCGATCTCGTGCGTGCAGAACGAGATGAACAAACACATGATCCAGGAAGAGTGGCTGGTAAAGCACAAGCCCGAGGTCTACTGGCCCATGCTGCAGACCGCGGAGATGGTGGCCAAGCGCTACAAGATTCCGCGCGAGGCGCAGGACCGCTACGGCGTCGAGAGCCAGCTCAGGGCCGCCAAGTCGCGCGCCGCGGGCAAGTTCAAGGACGAGATCGTCCCGATCAGCACCAAAATGAAGGTGATCGACAAGACGACCAGCGTGGAAACCCTCAAGGACGTCACCGCGAGCGAGGACGAGGGCATCCGGCCGGACACGACCTACGAAGGCGTGTCGCAGATCAAGCCCGCGATCGAGGGCGGCGTGATCGCCGCCGGCAACGCGAGCCAGTTCTCCGACGGCGCTTCGGCCCAGGTGGTGATGAGCGACAAGATGGCGGCGAAGAAGGGCTTGAAACCGATGGGCGTGTTCCGCGGCTTCGCCGTGGCGGGCTGCGAACCCGACGAGATGGGCATCGGCCCGGTGTTCGCGATCCCCAAGCTGCTCGCGCAGACCGGCAAGAAGATCGAGGACATCGGTCTGTGGGAGCTGAACGAGGCCTTCGCGGTGCAGGTCATCTACTGCCGCGACAAGCTCGGCATCCCCAACGAGCGCCTCAACGTCGACGGCGGCGCGATCGCGGTGGGCCACCCCTACGGCGTCACGGGCAGCCGGCTGGTCGGCCACGCGCTGATCGAAGGCAAGCGCCGCGGCGTGAAGTACGTGGTGGTCACGATGTGCATCGGCGGCGGCATGGGCGCGGCCGGGCTGTTCGAGGTGGCTTGAGCGATCTCGATCAGGCTTGAAAGGCGTACCCATATTGGGTAGCATAATACCCAACATGGGTAGGAAGCCCGAGGATGCAGAGCCGTCGCTGTTCGGCCGGACGCGGCAGACCTTGCTCGCGCTCCTGTTCACCCATTCCGACCAGGTCTACTACCTCGAGCAGATCTTCCGTCTGGCGCGACTCGGGCGCGGCACCGTGCAGCGCGAGCTCGACTTCCTGGTTCGTGCAGGGCTGGTCAAGCGCAGCGTGAGCGGCCGGCAGGTCTACTTCCAAGCGAATGCCGACAGCCCGGTGTTCGCCGAGCTTAAATCGCTCGTGCTCAAGACCACGGGCCTCGCGGACGTACTGCGCTCCGCGCTCGCGGGCCTCGCCGACCGCATCCGTATTGCGTTCGTCTACGGTTCGATGGCACGGCTCGATGAACGCAGGTCAAGCGATGTCGATCTGCTCGTGGTCGGCGCCGTGGCGTTCGAGGAGGTTTCCGATGCGCTCGCGGGAGCGCAGGAGGCGCTCGCGCGCGAGATCAACGCCACCGTGTACCCCGTCGAGGAGTTCCGGGCGAAGGCGTCGAGTGCCCATTTCCTGCGCAGCGTCCTCGCCACGAAGAAGGTTTTCGTCGTAGGAGACGAGCGTGAGCTTGGCCGACTGGCAAAGAAGTAGCTGGCTGGTCCCGCACGCCTCGAGCCGCGAGGAGATCGCGGGATTGCTCGCAGTCATCGATCGCGACCTCGCGAATGCCACGCTCGCGGGCCTGTCGCCCGACTGGCGATGCAGCATCGCCTACAACGCCGCTCTGCAGGCCGCGACGGCCGCTCTCGCCGCCTCGGGATTCCGCGCCGCGCGCGAGCAGCACCATTACCGCACGATCCAGAGCCTGTCGCTCACGATCGGGTGGAGCGCGGAGCTGGTGAGCCGTCTCGATCGCTTTCGCAAGAAGCGCAACATCGCGGGCTACGAGACTGCGGGAGCGATCTCGGCCCACGAAGCCGACCGGGCGTATGCGCTCGCGCAGCGCCTGCGTGCCGAGGTGCGGCGCTGGCTCGAATCCCGGCACCCGGAGTTGCTGAGGTGAAGATCGCCATCGTCGGCTGCGGCGCGATGGGCTCGGTGTACGCGGGCCTGTTCGCCTCCGCGGGCCACGAGGTCTGGGCCATTGACCGCTGGGCCGAGCACGTGGCGGCCATGAGGGAAAATGGGCTGCGGCTCGAGGGCAAGTCGGGCGACCGCACGGTCAAGGTCAACGCCACGACGGATGCGAAGGACGCGGGTCCCTGCGACCTCGTCGTCCTCGCCACCAAGGCAATGCAGGTCGCGCCGGCCGCGGAGTCGGTGAAGGCGCTCCTCGGCAAGGACACGCCCGTGCTCTCGATCCAGAACGGGCTGGGCGGCCCGGAAACGGCCGCGGAGATCCTCGGGCGCGAGCGCGTGATGGTCGGGGTGGTTGGCGGCTTCGGCGCCTCGATGAAGGCGCCCGGGCACGCCCACCACAACGGCATGGAGCTCGTGCGCCTGGGCGAGCTCGGCGGGCCGATCACGCCCAGATTGAAGAAGGTCGAGGAAACCTGGAGCGGCGCGGGATTCAAGGTCAAGGTGTTCGACGACATCGACCAGCTGGTGTGGGAGAAGCTCATCTGCAACTGCGCCTACTCCGGCCCCTGCGGCATCAGCGACCGCACCATGGTCGAGGTCATGGAGGACCCCGACCTCGCGCGCGTCTCGGCGGCGTGCGCGCAGGAAGCCTTCGATGTGGCGAAGAAGAAAGGGGTCAGGCTCGATTTCGACGACCCGGTCGCTTACGTGCGCGACTTCGGCTCCAAGATCCCCAACGCGCGCCCCTCGGTGCTGCTCGACCTGATGGCGAAGCGAAAATCCGAGATAAGCGTCATCAACGGCTCGATTCCGCGCGTGGGCAGGGAGGTCGGCGTCGCCGCGCCGGTCAACGACACCCTCACCGCGCTGGTGCTCGAAAAGGAGCGACGGCTGGGCTGCCGCTAGAAATACCGGCTAAGCGGTTGTCGGTTCCAGCCCTGCTGAGCGCGCACACACTCGACATCTTCTTCTATCGGCCAAGTGCGAGCGTTCGATAAATGCTGGTTAGAGCCCGTGTTGGCTCCCCAAGCGGAGCGAACTCGGGCACCAGTGGGCCGTGAGGGTCGAGCTGGTTTAACTTGCGCAGCCACCGGCGCGCGCCCACGAACGTTTCCAAGGCACGGTGCTTGCGCGCGCGTCCGCGTGGGCTGCGCTGTCG
>JBOIFB010000073.1:0-11599 GCA_050741415.1 Burkholderiales bacterium
CCTGAGGGCCGCGGCGTCTTTCCTCAACTCACGGTCGCGGAGAATCTCGCGATGGGTGCGTACGCACGCGGCAACGCGGATGTGGCGCGCGACTTCGAGCGCATGCACGAGCTGTTTCCACGCCTGGCCGAGCGGCGTGCGCAGACTGCCGGCACGCTTTCGGGCGGCGAGCAGCAGATGCTCGCCATCGGACGCGCGCTGATGAGCCGGCCCAGACTTCTGCTGCTTGACGAGCCATCCATGGGGCTCGCGCCGCTGATGGTTGCCAAGATTCTCGAGATCGTGCGCGAGATCGCGCGCCAGGGCGTGACCATCCTGCTGGTGGAGCAAAATGCCAAGCTCGCGCTCGAGATCGCAGGGCGCGGCTACGTCATGGAGTCCGGAGTGCTGGCGCTCGCCGCGGATTCGAAGAGCCTGCTCGCGGATTCCAGGGTGCGCGAAGCCTACTTGGGCGAAGGCGCGGCCTGAGCGAGGTCGGCCTGGGTGGTGAACGAGTCGGCAAAGAATACCTCTTCGGGCAGCCCGCATCGTGCGACGAAATCGCGCTTCGCGGAATCCACCATCACCGGCACGCCGCAAGCATAGACTTGGCAGCCCGATAGGTCGGGGAAGTCCTCCATCACCGCGTGGTGCACGAACCCGGAGCGCCCCGACCACGCATCCTCGGGTAGCGCGTCGGACACCACCGGCACGTAGCGCAAGTTCGAGTGCTCCGCGGCCCACTTGAGCGCGAGGCCATTCAGGTACAGGTCCTTCGGTCGCCGGCCACCCCAGTAAAGCGTCATTGGCCGCTGCACCCCTTCGGCCAGGGCATGCTCGATCACGGACTTGATCGGCGCGATGCCGGTGCCCGAGGCGACGAACACGATCGGCTTGTCCGAATCCTCGCGCAGGAAGAACGTCCCGTGCGGCCCCTCGAAGCGCAGTATGTCGCGCTCCTTCATCTTGCCGAACACGTGGTCGGTGAACCGTCCGCCCGCCACGTGCCGCACGTGCAGCTGAATCAGCTCGTCGTCGTGCGGCGCGTTCGCCATCGAGAAGCTGCGCCGGGAGCCGTCGCGCAGCAGGAGCTCCAGGTATTGCCCGGCGAGAAACTGCAGGCGCTCGTTGGCGGGCAGCTTGAGGTACAGCAGCACGACGTCGTCGGTCGGCCGTTCCATCTTCTGCACACGGCAGGGCAGGGTCTTGATCGGGATGTCCTTCACCGCGCCGATCGTGCGCGCCTCGAGCACCAGGTCCGAGAGCGGCTTGGCCTGGCAAAAGAGCGCCTTACCCGCGGCTCTTTCAGCCGCCGGAAGGGCCTTCTCCTGGTAGGTGCCGTAGTCGATGCTTCCCTCCAGGATCCTGCCCTTGCAGCTGCCGCAGGCGCCGTTCCTGCAACCATAGGGCAGCACGAATCCCTGGCGCAATGCCGCGGCGAGCACTGATTCGCCGTATTCGACCTCGAATACGTGCCCGCTTGGTTGAAGAGTGACCTTGAAATTGCTCATTGCGCGTGCTGGTTAAAATGTATGCATGAGACGCCTTCTGATCGCCGGTGTCGGCGACATCGCGCACCGCCTGATGTCGCAATTGCCGGTCTGGATCGAAGTCCGCCAGCTTTCGCGCCGCTCGGGCTGCGATCTCGACCGGCCGGAGACGCTGGCAGGCACCGGCGGCTGGGCCGATACGGTGCTGCATTGCGCGCCGCCCTCCGGTGCAGGAGAAGGCGACCCGCGCACCGCGAACCTGCTGGTGACTCTGGAGCGCGGCATTCTACCCGGGCGCATCGTTTACGTCAGCACAAGCGGGGTGTACGGCGACTGCGGCGGCGCGCTGGTGGACGAGACGCGCGCGCCCAACCCGCAGTCGCCACGTGCCAGGCGCCGCGTAGATGCCGAGCGCCGCCTGCAGCAGTGGTGTACGCGCCGAGGTGTCGCGCTTGTGGTGCTGCGCGCGCCGGGGATCTACGCCGCAGACCGGCTGCCGCTCGAGCGCGTGCGGGCATGCACGCCGACGCTGCGCGACGAAGACGACATCTACACCAACCATATTCACGCAGACGATCTTGCCGCCGCTGCGCTGCGCGCCCTGGCCGAAGATGCTCCCGCGGGCGTCTACAACGCCTCGGACGATACGCACGTGAAGATGGGGAAGTGGCTCGACCTCGTGGCGGACCACGCCGGCCTGCCGCGCCCGCCCCGCATCGCGCGTCGCGGGGCGGAGAGTAGAATTCCGCCCGCGCTGCTCTCGTTCATGTGCGAGTCGAGGCGCCTGGACAATCGAAGATTGAAGGAGACACTGGGCGTGCGGCTGCGCTATGCGACGGTTTACGACGGCCTCCCCGGCGCGAAGGTGGATGCTTGAGCGCGTTGCTGGTATTGACCAATCTGCCTGACCGGGCCGCCGCGGAGGCCCTTGCGGCCCAGCTGGTGGAGCGGCGCGTCGCGGCGTGCATCAATATCCTGTCCCCGTGCTGTTCAGTGTACCGCTGGCAAGGCGAGGTAAGGCATGGCGAGGAGCATCCGATGCTGATCAAGACTACGTTGGAGCGCTATCCCGCGCTCGAGCAGGCGATCCGCGCCGGCCATCCGTACGAACTTCCCGAGATCGTGGCGGTCCCAATCGAGCGTGGGCTGCCGGAGTACCTGCGCTGGATCGCCGAGGAAACATTCCCCGCATGAAGCCGTGGCTCCGCCTGTTCGCCGTGCTGGCTGCGCTGGTCGCCCTGCCGGCCTTGGGACAGCTCAACCTGGGCGCCTCGGCCGGTAGCCTACTCGAGCCCGAGAAGGCGTTCCAGTTTTCGGCGCGCGCGCTGGGCAACGACGCCGTGGAGGTTAGCTTCAAGATCGCCGACGGCTATTACATGTATCGCGACAAGTTCCACTTTGCCCTCGGCGGGGCAAGCAGCGCGAAACTGGGTGCGCCCGAGTTCCCGCCCGGAATCAGCAAGAAGGACGAATTCTTCGGCGAGATCGAAACCTACCGCAAGGCGGTGGACATCCGTATCCCCGTCGAGCGCGCCTCGCCACAGGCGACGACCCTGCTGTTCAAAGTTACCTCCCAGGGATGCGCCGACTTGGGCGTGTGCTATACGCCGATGGATTCCACGGCGACGGTCAGTCTCGCCGCGCTCGGCTCCGCTCCGCCTTCCGGGAACACGCCCTCGGTCAGCGAGAGTTCGCGCTCGGTCCCGCCGGCGGCGCGCGTCTCCCTCTTTGCAAGCGATCGCGACATCGCCGCCCTGTTCGGAGGCAGCCTATGGCTGGTGATTCTGAGCTTCTTCGGCTTCGGGTTGCTGCTCACCTTCACGCCCTGCGTTCTGCCCATGGTGCCGATCATCTCGGGCATCGTCGCGGGCGAGGGTAAGGAGCTGAACAAAATGCGCGCCCTCGCGCTGTCGCTCTCGTACGTGCTCGGCATGGCAGTGACCTATGCCGCGGCGGGCGTGGCGGCGGCCTACTCGGGGTCGATGCTAGCAGCCGCGCTGCAGAATCCGTGGGCGCTCGGCGCGTTCGCACTGGTTTTCGTGTGGCTCGCGCTCTCGATGTTCGGTTTCCATGACTTGCAGCTGCCGGGTTTCCTGCATCAGCACGTCTCGAAAGCTCATCAGCGGCTGCAAGGCGGGCGTATCGCATCGGTCGCGGTGATGGGCGCGCTCTCGGCGCTGATCGTAAGCCCCTGCGTCGCCGCGCCGCTAGCGGGCGCACTGTTGTATATATCGCAAACACGAGACGTTGCGCTGGGCGGCAGTGCGTTGTTCGCGATGGCGATCGGGATGGGCGTACCGCTCGTGGTGGTGGGTGTCTCCGAGGGCGCACTGCTGCCCAAGTCCGGCCCATGGATGGAGGGCGTGAAGAAGTTCTTCGGCGTGCTGCTGCTCGCGGTAGCGATCTGGATTGTCTCGCCGGCGATCGCGCCGGCAGCGCGGATGCTACTGTGGGCGGCGCTGCTGATCGGCTCCGCGACGTTCCTGCGCGCGCTCGATTCGCTGCCGGCGAACGCGTCCGGCTATGCGCGCCTGTGGAAGGGCGTGGGCCTGATGGCGCTGGTGGCCGGCGTCGCGATCCTGGTGGGCGTGCTCGCAGGCAGCCGCGATCCATTGCGACCGTTGGCCGGCCTCGCGGGGGTGAGCGTGCCGGCCGAGGCGCCTACCCGGTGGGCGCGGGTGAATTCCCTCATCGAGCTGGACGAAAAGCTGCGCTCGCCCGGCCGGCCTGTAATGCTCGACTTTTACGCGGACTGGTGCATATCGTGCAAGGAGATGGAGCGCTTTACCTTCAGCGACCCGCGGGTGCGCGCGAAGCTCGATGGAATGCTGCTGCTGCAGGCCGACGTCACCGCCAATTCGGAGCAGCATAAGCTGCTGCTTAAGCGCTTTTCGCTTTTCGGCCCGCCGGGGATCATTTTTTTCGACCACCGCGGAGGAGAGATTCAGGGGCTACGCGTGGTCGGCTACCAGGACGCCGAGCACTTCCTGAAGACCTTGGCGCTTGCCGCCGCGCCCTGATATGCGGCGCGCCATCACGGGCATCGATCACGTCGTGATCGCCGTGCGGGACCTGGATCACGCACAGCAGACCTACACGCGGCTCGGCTTCACGCTCACCCCACGCGGCTTCCACACCCTAGGTTCGGCGAACCATTGCATCATGTTCGGCAGCGACTACGTCGAGCTGCTTGCGCTGCCGCGGCAGCATCCCGCCATGCGCTACTATGCTGATTTTCTCGCCCGCGGAGAAGGTCTTGCCGCGGTTGCGCTCGCGAGTGCCGATGCGGATGCCGCTCATGCCGAGCTCGTCGCGGACGGCATCGAGGCGGACGCACCGCTCGACCTCTCGCGCCCGGTAAGGCTTGCGCAGGGCGAGCGCGACGCCGCGTTCCGCATCGTTCAGTTCGCGCCCGCGCAGACACCGGGCTGCCGCAGTTTCGTGTGCCAGCACCTCACGCGCGATCTGGTGTGGCGGCCCGAATATCAGACGCATGCCCTCGGTGCGACCGGGCTGGCCGCGCTCACGGTCATCGCCGAGAACCCAGCCATCTCGGCGAAGGATTACGCAAGATTATTCGATGCGCCGCCACAGGAGATCGACGAAGGCTTGCTTGTGCAGACCGGTGGCGCGGCGATCGCAGTCGGGTCGCGCTTGCGAATCCGCAGACGCCTGCGCGGCGTTGAATTGCCGCCACGGCCAAGGCCGCTGGTCGCGGCGCTCTTCATACGGGTTGCCGATCGCGCGCGCGCGGCCCAGGCGCTGCGCTGCGCCGGTTTCGAGCCAACCGTGCTGGCGGACGGATCGTTCGCCGTCGGCGCCGACCGCGCGCATGGCGTAGCGCTGGTATTCGGCTAGCGACGGAGTTTTTTCGCGACGTCCAGGGCGAAGTAGGTGAGGATACCGTCGGCGCCCGCCCGCTTCATTGCAAGCAGCGACTCGACGATGCAGGATTCGGGCAGCCAGCCCTTGGCGATCGCTGCCTGCAGCATGGAGTATTCCCCGCTCACCTGGTAAACGAACGTCGGCGCCTTGAACTCGTCCTTTACGCGCCGCACGATGTCCAGGTATGGCATCCCGGGCTTGACCATCACCATGTCGGCACCCTCGGCCAGGTCGAGGCCGACCTCCCACAGCGACTCGTTGGTGTTCGCCGGGTCCATCTGGTAGGTTTTCTTGTCGCCTTTGCCGAGATTCTTCGCCGACCCGACGGCGTCGCGGAATGGGCCGTAAAACCCGGAAGCGTACTTGGCCGAGTAGGCCATGATCTTGGTGTGAATGTGGCCGGCTTTTTCGAGCGCGCCGCGGATGCGGCCGATGCGCCCGTCCATCATGTCCGACGGTGCTACGATGTCCACGCCGGCTGCGGCCTGCGTCAGCGCCTGCTTGACCAGAATCTCGAGCGTGACATCGTTGATAATGTAGCCGTCGGCGTCTATTACGCCGTCCTGACCGTGCGACGTGTAGGGGTCGAGCGCGACGTCGGTCATGATGCCGAGTTCCGGGAAGCGTTTCTTGAGTTGCGCCACCGTGCGTGGCACGAGCCCGCGCGCATTGAAGGCCTCGCGTCCGTCGAGCGTCTTGAGCTTTTGCTCGATGACAGGGAACAGCGCCAAGGCAGGGATGCGCAGCTTGAGGCAGCTCTCTGCCAGCCGCAGCAGTCGATCGACCGTCATGCGCTCGACCCCCGGCATCGAGGGCACTTTCTCGGTGCGATTCTTGCCGTCGAGCACGAAGACTGGATAGATCAAGTCATCAGCGGATAGCGCGCTTTCGCGCATCAGCCGGCGCGAGAACTCGTCGCGCCGCATGCGCCGCATGCGCACCGCCGGAAAGCTGCCGTAGACGTTCATAGCTTCGTCACCTCGCGGGATTATCCTCGCCGCATTTGCGGATATGCGCGTGAGGCGTTGATTCATTTGCGAGAATCCGGATGGGAACTTTTCCCAACGGAGGCAATCTTACCCGTAGACGGTGCTTATCGTCTCCCGCTTCTCCTCCCTGAGCGGGTGCCTTAATCAAAATTAAGGCGTTTCGCCCCCGGTTTACTTCCCCTTTACCGGGGGCCTTTTATTTCCGGCCGCGGAGAGAGCCTGCGCGACCGACCCCGCCCGCAGCCAGCTCTCGAGCATTGAGCGCGCTTGGTCGACACCCTCGCCGGACGGGCTCGAGAACAACAGCACTTCACCATGCATGCCCGTCAGGGCGAGCCGCCGCTGCACTGCTACGAGCGCCGTCTTGCGTTCCGCGCGCGACTGCTTGTCGGCCTTCGACAGCAATAACAGCAATGGTAGGCCCAGCGGCGCCACCCATCGAAGCATGCCCAGGTCGTGCGGCATGAAGGGGTGTCTCGCATCCATGATGACTACTATGCCGGCAAGCGAGGCGCGACCAATGAGATAGCCGCCGACCAGGGCATCCCATTGTGCGCGCACCGCCTGAGGCACGCGCGCGTAGCCGTAGCCGGGTAGATCGACCAGGCGCGCTTGGCCGCCGAGGTCGTAGAAATTGATGGTTTGCGTGCGCCCTGGCGTTTTGCTGAAGTACGCCAGCCGTTTACGCCCGGCGAGCGCGTTGATCGCGCTCGACTTGCCGACATTCGAGCGGCCAGCGAACACGAGCTCGGCAACACCCTCCGGCGGCAGCTCCGAAAGCTTACCGACAGAAGCGATGAACTCGGCTTGCGAAAACATGTTCATGGAGTGGGGTAGGACGCAGAAACTGTAATAAAATTACCGGCTTTGGCCCGGAACCGAGGGAGCAGCCGAATGATTCGAGTACTGGCGATCAGTGCCAGCGTCGCACTGTCGTGGGCGGGCGCAGCCCTCGCGCAAGATACCGCGAAACCCGACCTGGTGAAGGGACAAAAGATCGTGAGCCAGGTCTGCGCCGCCTGCCATGGCCCGGACGGCAACAGCGTCGCTCCGGCGAATCCCAAGCTTGCGGGGCAATTTTCCGAGTATCTTTATAAGCAGCTGCGCGATTTCAAGGCCCTAGACGGCAAAAAAGCCGAGCGCGAGAGCCCCATTATGGCCGGAATGGTGGCTAATCTGTCCAACGCCGACATGAGGAACATTGCCGCCTATTTTTCCGGACAGAAACTCAGGCCCGACGTGGCGCGCGACAAGAACCTGGCCGCCGCCGGGCAGAAGCTGTACCGCGGCGGCAATGCCGCCACCGGGGTGGTCGCGTGCGCGGGCTGCCACGGGCCTTCAGGGGCTGGGATTCCGATTGAGTATCCGCACATCGCCGGCCAGTACGCGGAATACGTGGAAAGTCAGCTCAAAGCCTTCCGCTCGGGGGCGCGGGCGAACGACCCGAACGGCATGATGCGTGGCGTCACGGCACGCATGACCGACGAAGAAATCAACGCGGTGGCTCAGTACGTAGCCGGGCTGCGCTAACCGTCGCGCCGCGGCGCGGGCGCGAACCCCGCGCGCAATGTTCGACCTCCTCGTCATCGGCTCCGGCCCCGGCGGTTATCGCGCGGCCGTTCTGGCGGCGCAGCGTGGGCTTTCGGTCGCAATCGCCGAAAAGTATGAATGGGGCGGGGCCTGCCTCAATCGCGGCTGCGTGCCGAAAAAAGCCTGGTACAGCACCGCCCGCCTGGCGGCTGCGGCGCCGGGCTTCGCCGAGCGCGGACTGCGCGGAACCCTGGAGCCGGATCTTGGGGCGGCATGGCGCTACCAGCGCAAGGTCGTCGAGACCGTGCGCACCAGCTACGTCGACTATCTCGCGCGGCTCAAGATTACCTGCTTGCACGGCGCGGCGCAATTCGTCGACCGCGAGCACGTGACGATCGGCGCCGCGACGATCGCGGCTGGACGGTTCATCGTCGCCACCGGATCCCGGCCGGTCCTGCCACAAATCATGCGCGGCATTCCGCGCGTGCTCACCACCGACGAGCTGTTCGAGCGGAAGTTACCGTCGGGCGGCCGCGTCGCGCTGCTTGGCAGCGGCGCGGTCGGCGCGGAGATGGCCTTTATTCTGCCGCGCCTCGGGCTCGAAGTCGTCTGGCTGACGGGCAGCGAGATGCTGGCGCGCTCGCGCTTCAGCTCGAGCGCGCGCAAGCGTCTGCACGGGGCGCTATCTGCGCAAGGCGTCACGCCGCGCTCGGGAAACCGGCCGCTGCGCGCGGCACCCGAGGGCGAGCGCGTGCTGCTTGAATTGCCCGGCGGCGCGCAGGAGCGCGTCGACTGGGTGCTTGCCGGTACCGGGCGTAGACCCAACACGGACGCGCTCGGCTTGCGGGCGGCTGGCGTGCGCACCGACGCGCGCGGATTTATTACGGTCGACCCGGCGCAGCGCACTTCGGCGCAGTGGATATTCGCGCTCGGTGACTGCGCCAATCCCGCCATGACTGCCAACCACGCGCTCGCCGAAGCGACCGTCGCAGTCGCGAACATCGTCGCGCCCGGGTCGGCGACGACGCGCGGCGATTGGGTGCCTGAGGTTCTCTATTCGGCCCTCGAGCTCGCGCGCGCCGGCGCGACCGAAGACGAGCTCGAGGACGCCGACACGGAGTATGCGGTGGGCTTCTCCGCCTTTGGTGCCAATCCTGCTGCGCTCGCCGAGAGTTCGGCGGACGGCTACGTGAGACTGCTGGTCGAGCGCGAGCAAGGCACCCTGCTGGGTTGCGAGTTCGCCGGTGCCGAGGCGAGTGAGCTTATCCACCTCGCCGAGCCGGGCGCTGCAGGCGCGCCGCTGCTGGCGCGGCTGGCGCAGACCCGCTTCGCTCACCCCAGCCGCAGCGAGGAGTTCCTGAACGCGGCCGAGGCGCTCGTTGCCGGGTGGGGGGTGGTGCCGCCGCGATAGCGTCGGAATATTGTCTCGTGGTCGCCTGTTAACCCGGAAGCAAGCCCAACCACTACAACTTTCAAGGGAGCTTCCAATGAACCAGAGATTGACCGCGCTGGCCGCGGCCACCCTACTGACCATCGCCACGGCCTGCACGAGCATGGCGGCGCCGGAGGGCGTACACGCCTCCGGCGACAAGCTGATCGACAAGGCCGGCATGACCCTGTACACGTTCGACAAGGACCCGGCCGGCACGGGCAAAAGCATGTGCAACGACGGCTGCGCAAAGAACTGGCCGCCGCTGATGGCATCCGCGGGCGAGCAGCCGAGCGGGGACTGGACGGTGATTGCGCGTGACGACGGCGGCAGGCAGTTGGCTTACAGGGGTAAGCCGCTTTACCGCTGGGTAAAGGACCAGAAGTCGGGCGACACAACCGGCGACGGCTTCCGCGGCGTGTGGCACGTGGCGCGCCCGTAGAATTGCCGTGCATGGACGAGCGTTACGCGATCGTCGACCTGATTCCGCGCCTGCGGCGTTATGCACGCGCGCTGGTCGGCGATCGCTCCGCCGCCGACGATCTGGTGCAGGACACGTTGGAGCGCGCCTGGGCCAAGTTCCACCTCTATCGCGGCGGCACTAATTTGCGCGCCTGGCTGTTCACAGTCATGCACAACGTGCACGTCAATCGCGTTCGTGCGCTGCATCCGACCGACGTCATCACCGACGACTTGCCCGAGGCGGTGCAGCGCGCCGCGCAGGGCGATTCACTGACGGTGCGGGACCTGGATCGAGCGCTCGCGAGATTGCCTGACGAGCAGCGCGAGGTGCTGCTGCTCGTCGTGCTGGAGGACATGAGTTACGAAGAAGCGGCCCGCGCCCTCGGCATCCCGATCGGGACCGTAATGTCCCGGCTTTCGCGCGCGCGCGAAAGGATGCGTACGTCAATGCTGGAAAGCCCCGCTTCTGCCAAGCTGACAGTCGTCAAATGAGCGCGTGACATGAAATCCGATCTGCCTGTTACGGAAGCGGACCTGCAGTCGTATGTCGACGGTCGGCTGGCGGAGGGCCGGCGCGCCGAGGTCGATGTGTGGCTGGCAACGCGCGCGGACGAGGCTGAGCGGATCGCTCAACTGTGCAGTCAGCGCGACGCCCTGCGCGCTTATTACGGCCCGGTGCTGGACGAGCCCGTTCCGGAGCGCCTGACGCACCTCGCGCGGCGCGGCCCGCGCGCTCGCGGCGTGGCGCTTGCGGCGGGCTGGGTTGCGCTCGGTGCGTTCGTCGGATCGCTCGCGGGCTGGCAGCTGCACGCATTGCAGAATAGCCGCATGCCGCTGATGAGCGAAGGCGCGTCAATCGCGCGCAGTGCGGCGGTGGCCCACGCAACCTACTCGCCGGAGGTGCGCCATCCGGTGGAGGTCGCCGCCGATCAGGAGGCACATCTCGTCGCCTGGTTGTCCAAGCGGCTCGGCGCGCCCGTTCGCGCGCCGGTGCTTGATGCCGCAGGCCTGGCGTTGGTCGGCGGCCGCCTTCTTCCGGGGGAGGGCGATCCCGCAACCGGACCTCAACCCGCTCCTGTTGCGCAGTTCATGTACCAGGGGAGAAAGGGCCAGCGCGTCACGCTCTACGTGCGCACCGAGGCGCACGACCACGGCGAGACGGCGTTTCGTTTCGCGCGTGAAGGCAGCGTGGACGTTTTTTACTGGATCGATCACAGATTCGGCTATGCGCTCTCTTCGGGCGACCTCGATCGTGCCGAGCTCCTGCGCCTGGCCGATCTGGTCTACAAGCAGCTCAATCCCTGACGGCAGCTCGCGCTGCGCATCTGGTACCGAACGGCGCGCGTATCATCGACGTGTAAGTCGCGCGCCATGCGCACGACCAACTGGAATGAGGCAAACGCCCATGTCGATCCGACCTGCTCCCGACGTCGCATCCTCGGAGATCACGCCGAAGTCCGTCTACCTGCGCCGCCGCGCGTTTCTCGAGCAGGCGCTGGCCATTGGGCTCGTCTGGCCGTTGCTGCCGGCGCAGGCCAAGGCAGCCGACGCACGCAAGTTGCCTGGCCGCCCGGGCCCATTCAGCACGAGTGAAAAGAAGACATCGTACAAGGACGTCACCACGTACAACAATTTCTACGAGTTCGGCACCGGCAAGGACGAACCGGCGATCTATGCGCCAAAGATGAATACGCGGCCCTGGGCGGTCACGGTGGATGGCGAAGTCAAGCGTGGCGGCGTGTTCAGTATCGAGGATCTTCTCAAGCTGGCGCCCATGCAGGACCGAATCTATCGCCACCGCTGCGTAGAGGCCTGGTCGATGGTGATCCCCTGGG
>JBOIFB010000074.1:0-11563 GCA_050741415.1 Burkholderiales bacterium
GTTCTGGGCGACCCAGCCGGCCTGATTCTCCAGGACGCCGAGCTTCAACATCGTCTGGTTCACGTTGTCGAGAAACGCCTTGGCGTCGGCCGCCGGCGCCGGCGGCGCCGCGGGCGCGGCCGGCGGCGCGACGGTGACTGCAGGCTGCGCTTGCGGGTGCAGCGCGGCCTCCGGCGCGTGCTGCGGGACCGGCGGCGCAGGCTCGGAGATCGCCGCGGGTTTTTTCATCATGGGCCGTGCCACCGCACGCGGCTTCGGCCGCGGAGCGGACCGGCGAAGCTCCGGCGGCGCGGGCTTCGGCTCGTTTTGCGCCGGCAGCGCAGCAGGTGCTGGCGCTTCGACCGGCTGCGGTGACACCAGGCGCGCCTCGAGCGCGGGCGGCGCCGCAGGCGTGGCCGGGGCGCGCGGCATCGGCACATAACCCAGCGCAAGCGCGTGCAGGGCGAGCGAAGCGGCGATCGCGTATACCAGCGCGCGGCGCTCGCCGCCGTTCCATGCCGTTCCGCACGCCCAACCCGCCGCCATGCGACCTCACCCCGTGAATCGGCTACATGCCGCGCAGCGCCCTCCACACCCTCTCTGCGCTGAGCGGCATCTCGAGCTGCACGATGCCGAGCCCGGCGAGCGCGTCCAGCACCGCGTTCACCACCGCCGGCACCGAACCGATGGTGCCGAGCTCGCCGCAGCCCTTCACGCCCAGCAGGTTGGTGCGGCAGGGAATGCTCTCGTCGAACGCGGTGTCCAGGGGCGGGAACTGGTCCGCGCGCGGCATGCCGTAGTCCATCAGCGAGCCGGTGAGCAGCTGGCCGCTGTCCGGATCGTAGACCGCACGCTCGTAGAGCGCCTGGCCGACGCCCTGCGCGATGCCGCCGTGAATCTGCCCTTCGACGATCATGTGATTGATGATGCGGCCGATGTCGTCCACGCTGGTGATGCGCGCCAGCTCGACCTCGCCCGTTTCCGGATCGATCTCGACCTCGCACACCTGGGCCCCGTTGGGCCACGAGGGCGTCGAAGGCGTCTCGGTCGCCGATACGCGGATGAAGCGCCCGGCCTCGCGCGCGGCGAGCTCGTCCAACCCGATCGTGCGGTCGGTGCCGGCGATGCGCAAGCGCCCGTCGCGGTACTCGATATCCTGCGGCGCGGCCTCGAGCGCCTCGGCCGCCAGCTCCTTGCCGCGCACGATCAGCTTGCGCCCGGCGGCGACCACCGCCGAGCCGCCGACAAACGCCGAGCGCGAACCGACGCTGCCGACGCCGATAGCGCGGTCGGTGTCGCCCTGCACGATGCGCACGCTCGTGACCGGCACCTGCAGCACCTCGGTGATGAGCTGGGAATAGGTCGTCTCGAGTCCCTGCCCCATTGCCTGTGTGCCGGAAAATACCGTCACCGCGCCGCCGGCATCGACCTGGATGTCGACCGTCTCGGTCGGGATCGCTCCGGTCCACTCGAGATACATCGCAAGCCCGCGCCCGCGAAGTTTCCCCCGGCGCTTGGATTCCTCGCGCCGCGCGGGGAAACCTTTCCAGTCCGAGCGCGCCAGCGCGCCATCCAGCACGCGACCGAAATCGCCCGCGTCGTAGACGTCGCCCAGGTGAGTTCGGTAGGGAAAATCCTGCGGCCGGATGAAATTGCGGCGCCGGATCTCGGCCGGATCGAGCTTGAGCTCGCGCGCCGCCTTTTCCATCAGGCGCTCCATCAGGTAATTCGCCTCGGGGCGCCCCGCTCCGCGGTAGGCGCCGGTGGCCATGGTGTTGGTGAGCACCGCCTTGACGCCGTAGTCGATCACCGGCACCTTGTACACGGTGGTCTGAACCTTCGGTCCCAGGGCGAGTGGGATGATCGCCGAAGAGCCCACGGGGGTGGCGCCGATGTTGCCCAACATGCGCATGCGCAGCGCGAGGATGCGGCCTTGCGGGTCGAGCGCGAGGCTCGCCTTGAAGCGCTGGTCGCGCCCCATGTGCGCGGCGAGGAACTCTTCGCTCCGCTCGGCGCGCCACTTGACGGGACGGCCGAGCCTCTTCGCCGCATGGCACACCAGTGCGTCCTCGGGCGTGAGGCCGGTCTTCATGCCGAATCCGCCGCCGATATCGCCCACCACGACCCTGAACGCCTCGGGCTTGACGCCGAATACCGCGCCGAGCAGCTCGCGCGCGCCGGTCGGAGTCTGGTTCTGCGTGTAGAGCGTGGTGCGCCCGTTCTCGAATACGCCGATCGCGCAGCGCGGCTCGAGCGCGTTCGCGATCAGGCGCTGGTTGTGCAGCTCGAGCTCGACCACGTGCGCGGCCGCATCGAACGCGGCGTCGGCCGCCTTCGGGTCGCCATAGGCGGACTCGGCCGCGACATTGCCAGGCGCCCCGGGCCACAGCTGCGGCGCATCGGGTTCGAGCGCGCGCTGCGCGTCGACCACGCAGGGCAGCTCGTCATAGTCGATCACGACCTGCTCGGCGGCGTCCTCGGCCTGGTCGCGCGTCTCGGCGAAGATCGCTGCTACGGGCTGGCCGACGTAATAGACGGTTTGATCGGCCAGCAGCTCCCGCGGCGGCGCCGCCATCGGCGCGCCGTCGGCCTGCTTGAACAGCGGCGGAAACGGAATGTGGCCGACGCCGTCCGCGCGCAGATCCTGCGCGGCCCAGGCCGCGAGCACGCCGGGCGCCGCGCGCGCCGGCGCGAGGTCGGCGGACAGAATCTTCGCATGCGCGTGCGGCGAGCGCACCAGCACCAGCCAGGCGAGCCGAGGGAATTCGCGGTCGTCGCTGTACAGGCCCGCGCCGGCGAGCAGGCGGTCGTCTTCGAGCCGCTTCTGCGAGCGCGAGCTGCCGAAGCGGGCGGATTCAGGGTCGAACTGGATCTGGGGTGCGTTCATCGCGTCGGGAAATAAACTGAAACGGCCCGTGAGGGCCGTCGATCATGCTGCCGGAGGGCGCAGTCTAGGTCGAACCGCTCCGCGCGGCAAATCCCGTGCCGGTCACACGCCGGCGACCAGCGCCCGGCGCAGTGCGCGCAGCTTGGCCTTTATCTTCAGCTCGTTGTCGCGGCCCATGCGCATCATGATCTTCTGCCCTGCCGAGCGCGCCTCAAGGCCGGGATCCGCGAATTCGTACAGCACCTTGGGCTGCGCCAGCCTCACCGGTTCATCGAGCTCGGGCGCGGCGAGCAGGTCGTCGATCGCTTCGATCAGGCGGTCATTGAAGTATTTGTTCGGGAAACCGAGCTCGCGGTACGCGCGCTGGAACAGCGGGTAGAAACGGCTATACAGCGCGACCAGCTTGCGCGCGTCGATCGCCAGCGCGATGCGCACGTAGGGTGCATAGCGCGCGGCATTCTGCGGTGCGATGACCGCCTGGTCCCCGCTGCCGACGATCGCGAACGGTCCGGTCACAGGCTTGACCGGCATCATGCGCGCCGGCGCGGCCTTGCGCGGCAGGTTGTCCACCGTGGCGACGATGCGCAGGATGATCTGGTCGGGGTAGAAGAAGTCGGCGAACGACTTGGCGCCCAGCAGTGCGATGAGCGCATCGCGCGCGGAAGCGTCGCTATCACGCAGCGCAGGCAGCGGCGGCACGATCTCGCCCGGCGGCGCCGTGGGCGCTTCGACCGGATGGCTGATCACCGGCGCAGCGCTGGCTTGGGGCGCTGCCGGAGCAGGCGCGCTCGCCGGCGCAGGCGGCGCCGCAGGCGCCCGTTGCGCCACATGCGTGCTGACGAAATAGTAGTAGTAGGCGCCCAGGGCGCCCGCCAGCAGCGCGACCAGCAGCGCCACCCACCAGATGGCGCGACTGCGCGGCGTGCGCGATGGCGTGAAATACGGGTTTTCGTCCCGCGCCGACCAGGGTTCCATAACGGGTCTCCTGCTGACATGCTATCAAACTCCAGGCGCTCGCCGCATGTCTGACCGCCGGCGTCAGCCGGCCGGATTGCGCTCATCGACCGCAATCGTCAGGCGAGCCGCGAGGCCCGAGGATCCCAGGCTCTCGTCGATCGCCCGCGCGAGCGCGCGCGCCTCGGCGCCATGGCGCCGCGCCGCCTCCGGCCGCCCCTGAGCATCGTGCAGGCGCGCGAGCGCTCCCTGCGCGTCCATCTGCAGGCGCACGCGGCCGAGGTCCTGCGCCAGCGTCGCGGCGCAGGTAAGCTCCCGCTCGGCCTGCGCGTAGGCGTCGCCCGCCAGCAAAGCCTCGCCGCGCCAGCGCCGCGCGACGGCCTCGAGCTCGCGCAAGCCGTTCGGCTCGGCGATGGCGAGCAGCTCGTCGCCGAACGCCCGGCAGCCGCTCGCGTCGCCACGGGCAAGCGCGATCTCGGCCAGGCCGTCGAGACAGCGAACCATCAGGTAGCGCTCCGAATTCCGGCGCGACTGCTCCAGCACGCGCTCGAGCACCGGCGCGACCCCTTTTTGCCCCAAGCGCGAGCGGGCGACGGCGATGTGCGCCTCGATCGCCGGGCGCCAGAACATTATTCCGCTGTCGCGCCCGAGCGCGAGTCCGCGCTCCATTTGCTCGGCCGCCTCTTCGTTCAATCCCAGGTCGAGCAGCAGATGGCCCATCAGATCGTAAGCGATCAGCTGGTAGCGGACCTGGGCGACGCTTGCCAGCCAGTTCAGCGTCTTGCGCATGCCGGTCCAGGCTTCCCCGTAGCGCCCGCTGCAGGCGCGCGCGTGATCCAGTCCGAGCAGCGTCGGCCCGAGATGCCACTGCAGATCGGCGGCGCGCGCGATCTGCAGCGCCGCCTCGAAATTCGCCATGGCACGCGGGTAGTCGCCGAGCCCCTTGGTTCCGACGCAGGCGTGCCCGATCATCATCAGGTTCTCGGACTCGTAGCTCTTGTCGCCGATGCCGCGCGCAAGCTCGAGCGAGCGCGTGTAGCACCGGATTGCCGCAGCGGGCTCGGCATTCGCGAAGTGCGCCTCGCCGCGCCCATGATAGGCCTGCACCGCGACCAGGTCGGTAAGCCCGCCGCGTTCGCAAATTTCGACTGCCTGCTGGTGAAAGCGGATTGCCTGCTCGTTCCGCCCCGTACTCCAGGCCACGGTGCCGAGGTGATACAGCGTGTCGGCGGCCTGGTGCTCGTCGTGCATCGCGCGCGATTCCGCCAGCGCCTCGTTCAGGCAGGCGGTCGCGTCCTGGTACGCGTCCGCGCGGCGGTACGCCATGCCGAGCCGGATCAACGCGTCGCGCGCCTTGACGCGGTCCCCGGCCGCCCGTGCGGCTTCGATGACGCGCCGGATATCGGCCACCGCGCCCTCGGTCTGCCCGGCCTGCGCGCGCGCCGCACCGCGCCGCTCGTAGAGCGCGAGGCGTTGCGCATCGCTCACGGACTCCGGGTGCGACTCCGAAAGTTCGACCGCGCGGTCCAGCCAGTGCAACGCGTCGCGCATCGCGAACAGAGCCTGCGAGCGCTCGCCGGCCAGGACGAGGTGCTCGAGCGCCTTCGACCAGACATGCGCGCGCTGGTAGTGCTCTGCCAGCCGGGCGTCGCGCTCGTGCGCCTCGCCTTCGCCGCGGCGCTCGAGGACTTCCGCCACCGATCGATGCAGCATCCTGCGCCGGGTCCCGCCGATGTCGTGATAAACCACCTCGCGCACCTTGTCGTGGCTGAAGTCGTATACGCCGCCTTCCGGTTCCTCGCGCAGCAAACGGCGCCCTACCAGCGCCTCGACCGCTTCGAGCAGCCGCTCCTCGGGCAGGCCTGTTACGTCGAGCAGCGTGTCGAAGTCGAAGCGCCGGCCGAGCACGGCCGCGGCATCGAGAATCGGCCGGATATCCCCCGGAACGTGGGTGATACGGGCGCGAACTGCGGCGCGCAGCGCATCCGGCAGCATTCCGGAGCCGTCGCCGGAGCGCGCTTCCAGCTTGATTTCGCCGTCGCTCAGCGACTGCAGGATGGACGTGAGAAAGAACGGGTTGCCCTCCGTCTCGCGGTAGACGCGCTCCGCCAGCCCCGGCACGCGGAAACTGGCGTCGCCGAGCGCCGTCACCAGGGTTTCGGCATCCTCCGGGCGCAATCGCGCGAGCGGAATGCGGCGTGCATGGCCTTCGCGGCGCAGGCTTTCCACGAGCCGCGCGAGCTGCTCGTTGCTGTCCAGCTCTTCGTCGCGGTACGCATAGATCACCAGCGCGCGCCTGTCGGCCGCGTGGCGTGCGAGATAGTGCAGCACTTGCGCGCTCGCGGCATCCGCCCACTGAATGTCGTCGACCGTCACAATGAGCGGCCGGCCTTCCTGCAATGCTTCGACGAGCTGGCCCACCGCGCGCGACAGGCGGGCCTGGCGCGCCTCGGGAAAATCGTTCGACAGCTGTGGCAGATCCGGAAAGCGCTCCGCCACTGCGGGAGCGAGCGCCGCGAGCTCCGCCAGCGATACGGGCGCAAGATTGCGCAGCGCGGCCGGCGAAGCGCTCTCGAGTGCGCGCGTGACGAGCTCGATCACGGGCTGATAGGGAATCCCGCGCTCGATCTCGAAACAGTTGGTTGCGAGCGTCGGCATGCCGCGGGCCTCAGCGTAGCGCAGGGTCTCGCGCATCAACCGGCTCTTGCCGATGCCCGGCTCGCCTTCGATCAATACCGTGCGCCCCGTGCCGGCGCTAAGCCGCGCGATGAGCCCGCTCAGCAGGCCGTATTCGTTGCCGCGCCCGACGAAGGGCGCGAATTCGCTTGCACCGGCGGGAGCGTGTGCGGGCCCGGGCTTGCCTTGGCTTGCGCTCGTGCCGACCGGTGCGGCGTCGAGCGCCAGACGATTGACCGCCCGAACCCCGCGCGCCGCCTCGAGGAAGGCGCGCCTGTCCTGCTCCGGTATGGCAAGCGCCGCGGCGAGCCGCTCAGCGAGCGGCCGCGATGGTCTGCGCTCGTCGGCTTCGATTTTCCGGATGCTGAAGCTCGAGCAGCTGACCCGCTCGCCGAGCGCCTCCTGGGTAAGATCGAGCGCTTTGCGGCGCCGCCGCAGCCAGTAGCCAAAGGAATCCGCCCGATCCTGCATGCCGCCTGAGCTCCTGTGGGCCCGAGGTGCATGATTCTAGCGGCATCTCCCGCGCTCTTGTCTCGCACTTTGTCCCGCTGCTTGTCCCGCTTTGGGCGACCCCGAACCGGCCGCGGACCTGACCGCGCTGGCCGAACGGTTCGACCGCGCAACCGACGGCTCGCTCGTGGCCCCAGACCGGTACATCGAAGTGGTCATCAAGCGGCAATAGGACCTTTCGATTTGTCCGTCGCGAGGTAGGTATAGATCGCGGGCACCACGTAGAGCGAGAACAGCGCGCCGATCGCCAGCCCGGTACAGATCACCAATCCCATGTCGAAGCGGCTCACCGAACCGGGGCCCGAGGCGAGGATCAGCGGCACCGCGCCGAACACCATCGCGCCGGTGGTCATCAGGATCGGCCGCAGGCGGATGCTCGAGGCCTTGAGCACCGCGCCGACACGGTCGAGCCTCTCGGTTTCCTGGATTACGTTGGCGAACTGGACGATCAGGATGCCCTGCTTGGTGATCAGGCCGATCAGCGTCACCAGCCCCACCTCGGTGTAGATGTTGAGCGTCGCCGCACCCAGGTACATGAAGGCGAGCGCGCCGGAAACCGCCATCGGCACGGTGACCATCACGATGAGCGGATCGCGGAAGCTCTCGAACTGCGCCGCGAGCAGCAGGTACACGAGCACGATCGAGAGCGCGAAGGTCACCAGAAAGGTATGGCCCTGCTCGGCGTACTGGCGCGACTGCCCGGCGGTGTCGGTGCCGAAGTCCGGCGGCAGGGTTTTCGCCGCGAGCGCGTGCAGGTCATCGAGCGCCTGCCCGAGCGTCACCCCCGGCGCCATCACGCCCTGGATCGTCGCCGAGTTGAGCTGCTGCATCTGCGGCAGGAACTCGGGTGTGATATGCGTGTGCACCGAGATGAGCGTCGAGAGCGGCACCAGCCCGCCGGCCGCGTCGCGCACGTAGTAGTCGCGTAGCCGCGAGGGCTCGGCGCGGAAGCGGTCGGGCACCTGCGGGATCACCTCGTAGCTGCGGCCGTTCAGGTTGAAGCGGTTGACGTAATTGCCGCTCAGCAGCGGAGCGAGGTTGCCGCCCAGGTCGGCCATGGTGATGCCCAGATCGCCCGCCATCGCGCGGTCGATCTTCACCAGCACCTCCGGGTTGTCGTACGCGAGGTCCTTGGTGAGGAAGGCGAAGTCGCCGGTCTGCATCGCCTTGCCGATGAAATCGTTGGCCACCTTTTCGATGGTGCCGTAGTCAGCGCTCGAGGTAAGCACGAATTGCACCGGGAAGCCCGTCGGCGAACCCGGCAGCGACGGTTTCTCGAAGGCCGCCGCCTGCACCCCCGTGAGGCGGCCGAGCTTTGCCTGCATCGGCTGCAGCAGCTGCATCTGGCTGCGCTCGCGCTTGCCCCAGTCGGCCATCTTCATGCCGGCGATCATGCCGTTGTAGCCCCCGCCTCCGCCGAGCGACAGGCCGTTGATCTCGAATACCTGCTTGTTCTCCGGGAAGCCGTCCATGATCTTGCGGACCTCGCTCGAGTAGCGGTCGAGGTAGTGCAGCGTCGCGGTGGCGGGCCCCTTGGCCGACACCAGGATCAGGCCCTGGTCTTCGATCGGCGCGAGCTCGCTCGGAGTGCCGAGGAACATCACCGGGATCGCGACGAACACGCCCAGGGCGACCACCAGCACCGCGGCGCGGTGGCGCAGCACCGCGCCGAGCGAGCGATCGTAGACCGCGCGCAGGCGCGCGTAGCCCGTCTCGAGCGCGTGCGCGAGGCCGCGCGGCGGCGTATGGCGCAGCACGCGCGAGGACACCATCGGCGAGAGCGTCAGCGCCACCACCGCCGACACGGCGACGGTGAACACCAGAGTGAAGGCGAACTCGGAGAACAGGCTGCCGGTCAGGCCGCCGGTCAGCCCGATCGGCGCGAATACCGCGGCGAGCGTGGTCGCCATGACGATGAGCGGCGAGGCGAGCTCGCGCGCGCCGACGCGCGCCGCTTCGAGCGGCGTGCTGCCCTCCTCGATGTGGCGGTGCACGTTCTCGACCACGATGATCGCGTCGTCGACCACCAGCCCGATGGCGAGCACCACCGCAAGCAGGGTGAGCAGGTTGATGCTGAAGCCGGAGGCGATCATGAACATTCCGCCGCCGACGATCGAGAGCGGAATCGCGATGGCCGGGATGAGCAGCGAGCGCAGCGAGCCGAGGAACAGGAAGATCACCGCCACCACCACCACCAGCGCGATGCCGATGGTGAGCATCACCTCGTCGATCGAGCGCTGGATGTACTCGGTGGCGTCGTAGGGCACGACGATGCCGATGCCCGGCGGCAGCGCCGCGCTGAGCTGCGCGTAGGCGCGGTGCACACCCTCGCCCACGTCGAGCGAATTGGCCCCCGGGGTCGGGTATACGCCGATGAACACCGCCGGCGTGCCGTTGTAGTACACCGCCTGCAGGTAGTTCTGCGCGCCGAGCTCTACCTTGGCGACGTCGCCGAGGCGGATCTGCGAGTTGCCGCTGCGCCGGATCACCAGGGCGCGGAACGCCGCTGCGTCGTCGAGCGTGGTCTGCGCGGTGATGGTGCGCGTGACGTTGTCCGACTGGACCTGGCCGACCGTGCTGATGAAGTTGTTCGCTTGCAGCGCGCCCACCACGTCGGCCGGGGTGAGATGCAGCGCCGCGAGCCGGTCCGGGTCGAGCCAGGCGCGCATCACGAAGCTGTTGCCGTCGGCGCCGGTGCCGGTCGGCACGATCTGCGCCTGGCCCACCCCGGCCACGCCCTGGATCTTGGGCTGCGCGACGCGCAGCACGTAGTCGTTCACCTGCTGCTGCGAGAGCGTCTTGCTGTAGAACGCGAGATACATGAGCGCGGTGGTGTCGCCCACGGTCTCGTTGATCACCGGCGCCTGGGTGCCCTGCGGCAGCAGGTTCTGCACCTGCTGCACCTTGGCCATGATCTGCGCGATCGCCGCGTTCGGGTCGTAGTTGAGCTTCATGAACGAGGTGATCGTGGACAGCCCCTCGGAGCTGCTCGAGGTGGTGTAGTCGATCCCCGGCGCCGCGGCGATCGCCTGCTCCAGACGCGAGGTGATGAAGCCCTGCACGGTGCTCGGGTCCGCGCCCGGGTAGGCGGTAGTGACCGTCACCAGGGTGCTGCTCACCTGCGGGTACTGCTGCACGGTCATCGCGGTCCAGGCGCGCAGCCCGAGCAGCAGGATGACCAGGTTGAGCGCGCTCGCGAGGACCGGGCGGCGGATGAACAGGTCGGTGAAGCGCATGCGCGAGCTCAGTTCCCCGCGCCCGGCTCGATCTTTACCGCGGCGCCGTCATGCAGCTTGAGCTGCCCCGCGGTCACCACCTGCTCGCCGCTCTTGAGGCCGCCCAGCACCTGGGTGAGCTCGTCGCGCGACTCGCCGGTGCGCACCGGCGTCGCGAGCGCCACTTGCCGGCCGTCGCGCGTCTCGACACGGTAGACGAAATCGCCATAGGTGTTGTAAGTGACCGCCACGGTCGGCAGCGCGAGCACCTGCTGCGGCGCACCGACCAGGATCTGCGCCTGCGCGAACATCCCGGGCCGCAGCGTGTGCTGCGGATTGGGCAGCATCGCCTCGACCGTGACGTTGCGCGAGCTGGCGTCGACCTCGGATCCGAGCGCGCTCACCTTCGCCTCGAAAGTCTTGCCGGGAAAGGCATCGACCGTGAGATCGACCGCCTGCCCGGCCTCGATCATGCCGATCTCGTTCTGCGGCACCGTGAACTGCACCCGCACCGGATCCCAAACGGTCAGCGTCGCGATTCCGCTGCCCGGGTTCAAGTACTGCCCGAGGCTCACCTCGCGCACCCCCAGCCAGCCGGCGAAGGGCGCGCGCACTGCGAGCTTGGCAAGCGTCGCGCGATCCCCGGCGACCGCGGCCTGCGCGGTCTGCAAGCCGGCATGCGCGGCCTGCACGTCGGCCTCGCTCGCCGCGTGAGTGGCGAACAGGCGCTGCGCGCGCGCGTACTTCGTCTGTGCCAGCTCGACCGCGGCCTGGTCGCTCGAAAGCTGCGCGAGCTGGGTCGAATCGTCGAGCTGCAGCAGCCGCTCGCCCTTGTCCACGCGCTGGCCGGAATGGAAGTACAGCTCGGTCACCTGCCCGGGCAGCTGCGGGGTGAGGTGCACGCCCTGCAGCGCCACCAGGCTCGCGACCGCGTTGATGCGGCGCTGCCAGGACACCGTCCGCACCGGCGCAGCGGATACGCTCACCACGGGCGCGCCGCGCTGCGCCTGCGCAGCGTGCGCGCGGCGCTCCTGCAGGCCCTTGTAGCCGAACAGCGCTCCCAGGCCAAGGGCGACGCCAAGCACGCTCAAGGTGACGACGCGGAGGTTGGATCTGGCCATCGGTCATTTCTCCAGGGCTGAGCCGCCGAGGGCGACGAACAGCGCGACGCTGTCCGCGTAGCGCTGCGTCTCGGCGGCGATATAGGCGCTGCGCGCGTTCTGGACCTGCACTTCGCTGGTCAGCAGGCCGAGGTAATCGGTCGCGCCCTCGCGGTACTGGCTGCGCGCCAGCTCGAAACCGGTCTGCGCCGCGTCGAGGGCGCGCGCGCGCGCTTCGAGCG
>JBOIFB010000075.1:0-11485 GCA_050741415.1 Burkholderiales bacterium
TGGCGACAGGCACCGTTAAGTGGTTCAACGACGCGAAGGGCTACGGGTTCATCACTCCGGACGACGGCAGCGAAGACCTGTTTGCGCACTTCTCCGCGATCAACATGTCGGGATTCAAGACCCTGAAGGAAGCCCAGAAGGTCTCCTTCGACGTGGTGCAGGGTCCGAAGGGAAAACAGGCCTCGAACATTCAAAAGGCCTAGCCGGTTTTCGGCGCAGGATTTAAAAGGGCCGCTCGAGCGCGGCCTTTTTTATTACATGCGCTCGATCATCGCCTGTCCGAAACCTGAGCAGGATACCTGCTTGGCGCCCTGCATCTGGCGCGCGAAGTCATAGGTCACCACTCTGTCGCCGATCGCGGATTCGATCGACTTGACGATCGCGTCCGCCGCCACACTCCAACCCATGTGGCGCAGCATCATCTCGGCCGAAAGGATTTCGGAGCCGGGATTGACGTAGTCCTTGCCGGCGTACTTCGGCGCGGTGCCGTGGGTGGCTTCGAACATCGCCACCGAGTCGGACATGTTCGCTCCGGGCGCGATGCCGATGCCGCCGACCTGCGCCGCGAGCGCGTCCGAAATGTAGTCTCCGTTCAGGTTCGTGGTCGCGAGGACGTCGTATTCGGCCGGCCTGAGCAGGATCTGCTGCAGCATCGCGTCGGTGATGACGTCTTTGAGTACGATGTCCGGACCGCCCTTCGGGTTCTTGATGTTGCACCAGGGGCCGCCGTCGATCGGCTTGGCGCCGAATTCCTTCTGCGCCAGCTGGTAGCCCCAGTCGCGAAAGCCACCTTCAGTGAACTTCTGGATGTTGCCCTTGTGCACCAGGGTCACGGACTTGCGCTTGTTGTCGATAGCATACTGGAAGGCCTTGCGGATCAGCCGCTCGGAGCCCTCGATCGATACCGGCTTGATGCCGATCGCGGAACTGGCGGGAAAGCGGATCTTCTTGACCTTCATGTTCTTGATCAGGAAGTCGATCACCTTGTTCGCCTCTGCCGACTTGGCCGGCCATTCGATGCCGACGTAGATGTCCTCCGTGTTCTCGCGGAAAATCACCATGTCGACCTTTTCGGGCTCCTTGAGCGGGCTCGGCACGCCCTTGAACCAGCGCACCGGGCGCAGGCAGACGTAGAGATCCAGCTCTTGGCGCAGTGCCACGTTGATCGAGCGAATCCCGCCGCCGACCGGCGTGGTGAGCGGGCCCTTGATCGAAACCACGTATTCCTTCGACGCCTCGAGCGTCTCCTCCGGCAGCCACACGTTCTCACCGTAGACCTTGCACGACTTCTCGCCCGCGAACATCTCCATCCACACGATCTTTTTCTTGCCGCCGTAGGCCTTCTTCACTGCGGCATCCACCACCTTGATCATCACCGGCGTGATATCGATGCCGGTGCCGTCGCCCTCGATGAAGGGGATGATCGGGTTGTCCGGCACCGACAGCGAGAAGTCCTTGTTCACCTTGATCTTTTCGCCGCCTGCGGGGGCCTTGATGTGCTTGTACGCCATGACTGCTCCTGGGAAGAGGAAAGCCTAAAAGATATATTATATAAGACTTGAGTTTAGCGCTGCGCGCGCCAAGCCAAGACCTTGCCGGGACGCAAAATCATACGCCGCGCGGTTCGCAGCGCCGCCCTGTCAACCGAGCGGTCGGCTGAGCGTTGTTGGGCAGCGTTCCGGCGCAGGCCGGGCGTCGCTGTACAACGACAACGTTCAACTCTATAGAGAAGGCATTACGATGAAAAAGCTGCTGTCGCTCCTGATCGCCGCGATGTTCGCCGCCGTTTCGTTCCAGGCCGTCGCTCAAGGCGAGAAGAAAGAAGAGAAGCAAGAGATGAAAGTCGAGAAGAAGGCTAAGGCGAAAAAGCACGTCGTGAAGAAGCACGTCACGAAAAAGCACGCCAAGAAAATCTCGAAGAAGAAAGTTGTCAAGCAGGAAGAGATGAAGAAGTAAGCGCTACTTGGTGCTTCGCTAAAAGGCAGGGTATCGTTCCCTGCCTTTTTCTTTTTCAGCTGCCATGAGACGCTATCTCGCCGCCTTTCTCGGCGCCGCCCTGCTCGCCGCGGGATCCGCACGAGGCCAGCTCGGGCCGCTGCCCGAGGTCGAGCTCTCGCTCGGTATGCGGCAAATCCACGCCGAGCTTGCCGACACCGTTCCCGCCCGCATGCAGGGGCTTATGTACCGCACCTCGCTCGCGCCCAACAGCGGCATGCTGTTCGTCTACGAGCAGCCGGCCCTGGAGTGCATGTGGATGAAGAACACCCTCATTCCGCTGTCGGTCGCCTTCTTCGACGAGACTGGCAGGATCATCAATATCGAGCAAATGCAGCCGCAGACCGAAGACTCGCACTGCACCGAGCGACCGGCGAGCTACTCGCTCGAGATGGAGCAGGGCTGGTTCGCCCGCAACGGAATCGGCGCCGGCGCCGTCCTGTTCGGTCTCGACAGGCTTAAGCGGCGCCCGCGCTGACGCACGGGCGGTCTGGGTCAGCTGAAGTTCTTGCCGGCGAAATCCCAGTTCGCCAAGCTGGCGAGGAACGTCTCGACAAACTTCGGGCGCGCGTTGCGGTAATCGATGTAGTAGGCGTGCTCCCAGACGTCGATCGTGAGCAGCGGCTTTTCGGCGCCAGTGATCGGGGTAGCGGCGTTGGACGTATTGACGATGTCGACGCTGCCGTCGGATTTCTTGACCAGCCAGGTCCAGCCGGAGCCGAAGTTGCCCACTGCGCTCTTGGCGAACGCCTGCTTGAAGGCGTCGAATGAGCCCCACTTCTTGTCGATCGCCGCCGCCAATGCGGCGGATGCCTTGCCGCCGCCGCCCGGCTTCATGCTGCTCCAGAAGAAGCTGTGGTTCCAGACCTGCGCCGAGTTGTTGAACACGCCGCCGCTCGCTTTCTTGACGATCTCCTCGAGCGAGGCCTTCTCGAACTCGGTACCCTTGATCAAGTTGTTCAGGTTGGTGACGTAGGCCTGATGGTGCTTGCCGTAGTGGAACTCCAGCGTCTCCTTGGAGATGTGCGGCGCGAGCGCGTCCATCGCGTACGGAAGGGGGGAAAGCTTGTGTTCCATTTGGGATTCCTCTCGGCGGGTGGGAAAGCCTTGCAATTCTAGTTGAAGCGGCGGCGGCGTGACAATGCGGGCCTCGCTTTAGAGCGGAAAAAACCGCGGCAGCAGCAGGGAATACGACGCGAGCATCAGCAGTAGCAGCGGCAATCCGCCGCGCAAGAAGTCGCTGAAACGGTAGCCGCCCGCGCTCATCACGAGGAGATTGGTCTGGTACGCCATCGGCGTGACGTAGCAGAAATTGGCGCCGAACATGATCGCGAGTACGAGGGGCTCCGGCGCTACGCCCAGCTGCGCGTCGATGCTCACGGCGATCGGCGTTCCAACCGCGGCGGCTGCGTTGTTGGAAACGAAATTGGTGAACGCCGCCACCAGCAGCATGAGCAGCGCCAGTATCCACTGCGGCGGCAGGCCCTGCGTCGCGCTGACGAACGCCGACGCGAGCCAGGCGGTGGCGCCCGTTCTCTCCAGCGCCGCACCCAGCGCCAGGCTCGAGGCCACCAGCAGAATGACCTTGGTCGACAGGGCCGAAGCCGCGTCTTCCCAGTCCAGGCAGCGCGTCAGGATCATCGCCGCCACCCCGGCGAGCGCCGCGATCGCGATTGGGGCGACATTGAAAGCCGCCACCAGCACCACGACTGCGAGGATGGCGAGCGCCAGCGGCGCCCGTTCGGTGCACGGCAGCTCCGTGCTCTACCGAGCACCAGAAGCTGGGCGCGCGTGCGCAGCTTGCCGATGGCCTCCTCGGTGCCCTGCACCAGCAGCACGTCGCCGGTGCGCAGCACGACGCCGCCGATGTCGTCGTGACTGCGCAGCGCCTGCCCGCCGGTGCGGTGCAAACCGACGATCGCGACGTCGTGATACGAGCCGAAGTTGGTCGCGCGCAGCGTCGAGCGATTGAGCGGCGAGGTTTCGGTGACCACCACTTCGGCAAGATGCTGGCCCTCGGCCGCGAGCGGATGCTCCTCGTCCACCGGGTGCTCGAGGTCGTCCACCTTGTAGAGTTTCGTACTCAGTGCGTCCGCAGCTTCGCGCAATTCCTTACCGCTCGCGCTGACGTATAGTCGGTCGCCGGCGCGCAGCTTGAGCGTGGGCATGCGCGCGAGCTCCAGCCCGTCGGCGCGCACCACGCGCGCGATGCGCATCGCGCGACCGACTTTCTCTTGCACCTCCGACAGCGGCTTTTCGTCCGCGAAGCTGCCCTCGCTCACGTACAGCACGGCCGAGAACACCTGCGGCGCCGCGTCGCCCAGCGGCGCGTCTCGTTGCGGCAGCAAGCGAGGCAGCACCAGCCAAAGGTACAGAATGCCCCCGACCGCGGCGAGCGCCGTGACGTGCATGAACTCGAACATCTCGAAGTGGCGCACTCCGAGGTCGGCGGCGATCGCCACCACGAGCAGGTTGGTTGAGGTGCCGATGGTGGTCCCCATGCCGCCGATCAGCACGGCGAAATTCATCGGCAGCAAGGTACGCGAAGCGGAGGACTTTGCGCGCAGCGCGGCGCCGACCAGGATCGGCATCATAAGTACCACGATCGGAGTGTCGTTCAGCACACCGCTGAACGCCGCGCACGCAACCAGCACCAGGAGCATCGCCGCTCCGGGCCGCGCCGAGAGCATGCGCGCGAGCAGGCGCGCTGCGGGCTCGAGCGCGCCAGTGGCCACCAGCCCGCGCCCCAGGATCATGAGGCTGCAGATCGCCACCAGCGCTTCGTGGCCGAAGCCGAAGAAGAAATCCACCGGCGACAGGCGCACGCCGTCGTGCACGTAGGGCACCAGCTGGAAGCCGGCGCTCAACAGCACCAGCACGAGCAGGCTCGTGGTTTCGATCGGCAAGCGCTCGAGCGCGAACATGGCGAACGCGAACACCGTCAGCGCGAGCACTGCGATGGCATGGAGATCGAGCGGCGGCATTGCCGTCAATCTGCGCCGTCGCGCGGCGGCGGCAGGGACGCGCATTCCTCAAAGATGCGGGCGCTGCAGTGTGCGCAGATCGCGCGGTCGAGCTGCGCGAAGATGGCCGAGATCGCGTCGCGCTTGCTGCGGAACACGTTCTCGGTCCCGAGCTCATGCATGAAACCGCCGTTCTTCAGCACATCCTCGACCGGCTGGCGCAGCCCCTGCAGATAGAGCTGTCCGTTTTCCCAGCGCCGCTTGCGCGCCTCGCGCACCAGCGTCTCCGCACCCGCCACGTCGACGAAGTTGATGTTGCGCGATATGAGCAGCAGGCGGCGCTGCTCACGCGTGCGCTCACGCAGGGTGTCGAAGTGCGACTCGACGTGGTCAACCGCGCCGAAGTAGATCGAGCCCTCGACGCTCAGGATCTTGAGCTGCGGGCACTCGGGCAGGGTTTCGCTGGGTGGCGCGAGCTGCCGCTCGCTGTGGCGCGGGTCCGGCACCAGGCTGCGCATCATCGGGCGCGAGGTGCGGTACAGGTAGACCACCAGCGACGCCATGACGCCGACCAGGATCGCGTACGCGATCGGCATAACCAGCGTGGCGAGCAGGGTGGCCGCGACCACCGCCGCCTCCTGGCGGCTGGTGCGCAGGTACATGCGCATCTGGCCGATGTCGATCAGGCCCCAGCCCGCCAGCACCAGCAGCCCGGCAATCGCGGGATGCGGCAGCAGCGCCGCCACCGGCGCGAGCACCAGCAGCAGCAGCACAAGGCAACCCGCCGACAGCACGGCCGATAGCGGCGTTCGCGCGCCGGACTCGTAGTTGATGCCGCAGCGGTTGACCGACGCGCAGGACGGGTAGCCGGAGAAAAAAGCGCCGACGAAGTTGGAGAGTCCCTGGCCGATCAGTTCCTGGTTGGTGTCGATACGCTGGCCGGAGCGGATCGCTACCGCGCGCACGATGGCGATGGCCTGGGTCACCGTCAGGATCGTCACCGCGAAGGCGGGCGCCAGCAGGTTGGTCAGCGTGGCGCCGCGCATATCGGGCAGCGAGAGTGGCGGCAAGGCACCCGGCAGCGCTCCGAGCGTACGGATGCCGGTGTTTTCGGCGCCGACCGCGAAATTGATCACCAGCGCCGCGACGGTGCCCACGACCGTGGCGACCAGCATCGGCGCCATGCGCGGCGCGTAGCGCCTGGTCAGCGCGCCGGCGATCACCGTCAGGACGCTCACCGCGAGTGCCCAGGGATGCACTTCGTTCAGGTGCGCGATGGTGTTGTGCAACATCTCGTAGAACTGGCTTGCGTGCCCGGAATAGGTGCCGAACAGCTGCGAAATCTGGCTCACGATGATGATGATGCCGACCGCGCTGGTGAACCCGACGATGACTCCGTTGGAAACGAAGTTGACCAGCACGCCGAGACGAAAGAATCCCATCGCCAGCATCAGCAAGCCCGACATGAGCGACAGGGTGAGGGCCATGGAGACGAAGTCGGGCGAGCCCGGCACCGCCAGCGGCGTGAGCACCGCGAGCACCATCAGCGACACCGCGTTGGTCGGGCCGGAGACCGCATGCAGCGACGAGCCGAACAGGGCGGCGATGACGGTCGGCACCATCGCGCAGTAAAGCCCGTACTGGGGCGGCAGGCCGGCGAGCGTCGCGTACGCTACGCCCTGGGGCAACACGACCACCGCGCCGATCAGCCCGGCGATCGCGTCGGCGCGCAGCGACCTGCGGTCCACTCGAGGCCACCAGGCGAGGAACGGCAAAAACCGGCGGAGGAAGGGCTGCGCGGGCAAGGGTAAGCGCCGAGGTGACGCGGTATCTTAACAAGATACGAGCGGCGCGATTCGTCCTTGCGCGTGCGCAGGCGCGCTCCTAGTATCGAGATAAAGTACGCTTATGCCGAAGCTCGCCGCCAATCTGTCGCTGCTGTTCCCGCAACTCGATTTCCGGCAGCGCTTCGCTGCCGCGGCGGACGCGGGATTTCGCGCGGTCGAGTATCAGTTTCCCTACGCCTGGAGCGCACACGAGATCGCCGAGCGCGCGCGCGACGCGAACGTGGAGGTGGTGCTTCACAACCTGCCCGCCGGCGATCTTGCCAAGGGCGAGCGCGGCATCGCCTGCCTGCCCGAGCGGCGCGACGAATTTCGCGCAGGCGTCGGGCGCGCGATCGAGTACGCCGCGGCGGTCGGCTGCTCGCGGCTGAACTGCCTGGCGGGCTTGATTCCCGAAGGCGTGTCGCGCGCGGCGCACTTCGACGCGCTGGTGGACAATGTGCGCTACGCGGCCGCCGCGCTGCGCGAGGCCGGCTTGCTGCTGATGCTGGAAGCGTGCAACCGGCGCACCATGCCGGGCTTCTTCGTCGCCACCAGCCGCGAGGCGCTCGACGTGCTGGACGCCGCAGGCGCCGACAACGCCTTCCTGCAATACGACGTCTTCCACATGCAGATCATGGAAGGCGATCTCGCCGCGACCACCGAGCGGCTGCTGCCGCGCATCGGCCACATCCAGCTCGCGGACGTACCGCAGCGCCACGAGCCCGGTACGGGAGAAATCAATTTCCCGTTCCTGCTCGCGCACTTCGACCGCATCGGCTATCGCGGATGGATCGGCTGCGAATACAATCCAAAGGGTGACACGCTGGAAGGACTGAAATGGGCGAAACCGTACCTGTAGAGCGCATCGACGCCGCGCGCCAGGGCGAAGTGGTGCGCCGGCTGCGCGAGTTCCTGCCCGCGCACGCGGTGCTGTTCGACGACGAGGACACGCGGCCCTACGAGTGCGACGGGCTCACCGCCTATCGCCGCGCGCCGATGGTGGTGGCGCTGCCCGAGACGGACGAGCAGGTACGGCGCGTGCTGCAGACCTGCTCCGCGCTCGGCGTGCCGGTGGTTCCGCGCGGCGCGGGCACCGGGCTTTCCGGCGGGGCACTGCCGCTCGCGGACGGGGTGCTGCTCTCGATGGCCAAGTTCATGCGCGCGCTGCGCGTCGACCCGGTGGCGCGCGTGGCGGTGGTGCAACCTGGAGTGCGCAACGCCGCCATCTCTGACCTGGTGGCGCCGTTCGGGCTTTACTACGCCCCCGACCCTTCGAGCCAGATCGCGTGCTCGATCGGCGGCAACGTGGCCGAGAATTCGGGCGGGGTGCACTGTCTCAAGTACGGCCTGACGGTGCACAATGTGATGCGCGTGCGCGGCTACACCATCGACGGCGAGCCGGTCGATTTCGGCGGCGAGGCGCTCGACGCGCCGGGTTACGACCTGCTCGCGCTCACGATCGGCTCCGAGGGGCTGCTGGTGGTGATCACCGAGGTGACGGTCAAGCTGCTGCCCAAACCGCAGCTCGCGCGCGTGATGATGGCGTCGTTCGACGACGTGGAAACGGCTGGCCAGGCGGTTGCCGCGGTAATCGCCGCCGGCATCGTGCCGGCGGGCCTGGAGATGATGGACAAGCCGGCAACGCACGCGGTCGAGCAGTTCGTGCGCGCCGGCTACGACCTGGAGGCGGCGGCGATCCTGCTGTGCGAATCCGACGGCACGCCGGAGGAAGTGGAGGAGGAGATCGCGCGCGTCAAGCAGGTGCTGATGGACGCGGGCGCGAGCCGCATGACCGTCTCGCGCGACGAGGCCGAGCGGCTGCGCTTCTGGTCCGGGCGCAAGGCGGCGTTCCCGGCCGTCGGGCGCATTTCGCCCGACTACTATTGCATGGACGGCACGATCCCGCGCCGCCGCCTGGGCGAGGTGCTGCGTTTCATCGGCGCGATGGAGCAAAAGTACGGCCTGCGCTGCCCGAACGTGTTCCACGCCGGCGACGGCAACCTGCACCCTCTGATCCTGTACGACGCGAACGATCCCGGGCAGCTGCAGCGCACCGAGCAGTTCGCGCGCGAGGTGCTCGAGAAGTGCGTCGAGGTCGGCGGAACGATCACCGGCGAGCACGGCGTCGGAGTCGAGAAGATCGACCAGATGTGCACCCAGTTCGGGCGCGACGAGCTCGAAGCTTTCCACGCGTTGAAACGCGCGTTCGACCCGGCGGGCCTGCTCAATCCCGGCAAGGCCGTGCCCACGCTCGCGCGCTGCGCCGAGTACCGCGCCATGCACGTGCACGGCGGCCAGCTGCCGTTTCCCGGCCTGCCGCGCTTCTGATGCAGGCCGTGCTCGAGGCGATGGCCGAGACGGTGCGCGCGGCGGCGCAGAGCGCCCGGCCGTTGCGCCCGCGCGGCGGCGGCAGCAAGGACTTCTACGGCAACGAGCTCGCCGCCGAGCCGCTCGACACGCGCGCCTACGCGGGCCTGGTCAACTACGAGCCGAGCGAGCTGGTGGTCACGGCGCGCTGCGGCACGCCGCTCGCGGAGCTCGAGCGGCAGCTCGCCGCGAACGGGCAGATGCTGCCGTTCGAGCCGCCGCATTTCGGCCCGGGAGCCACCCTTGGAGGCTGCGTGGCCGCCGGACTGTCGGGACCGCGCCGCGCAAGCGCCGGCGCGGTGCGCGATTTCGTGCTCGGCACGCACCTGCTCGACGGGCGCGGCCGCGTGCTCGCGTTCGGCGGCGAGGTGATGAAGAACGTCGCCGGCTACGACGTTTCGCGCCTGCTCGCGGGTTCGCTCGGCACGCTGGGCGTGATTCTCGAGGTTTCGCTCAAAGTGCTGCCGCGCCCCGAGACCGAAACCACATTGCGGCTCGAGGCACCGCAGGACAAGGCGTTGAAATGGATGAACCATTGGGCCGGCAAGCCGCTTCCGATCTCGGCCACCTGCTACCTGAACGGCGAGCTGAGCGTACGCCTGTCCGGCGCCGAAACTGCGGTGCGCGCGGCGCGCGTGGCCCTCGGCGGCGAAGAGCTCGGCGACGGCGCGGGACTGTGGGCCGCGCTGCGCGAGCACACGCATGCGTATTTTCCGTCCGAGACGCCACTGTGGCGCCTGTCGTTGCCCTCGAGCGCCGCGCCGTTACGCCTGCCGGGCGAGGAGCTGATCGAGTGGGGCGGGGCATTGCGCTGGCTTGCCTCCGCTGGCGAAGCGCGCACGATTCGCGAGGCGGCGCAGCGGGCGGGAGGCCATGCGACACTTTTCCGTGCGCGCGACAAATCCCCCGGTGCGTTCGCTTCGCTCGCGCCGGCCCATATGAGGCTCCAGCGTGAGCTCAAGGCCGTGTTCGATCCCGCGCGGATCTTCAATCCCGGCCGGATTTATCCCGACCTGTGACCAGGCGCTTTTCCTCCAGCTTCATGTTGTCGCGCGCGAACTGCGCGTATGGCGAATCGGGGTACTTCGCCAATAGCGTGCGGTATAGCTTGAGCGCGACCTCGACTTGGCCGGCTTCGCCCGCCTTGCCTGCGACTTCGATCAGGCGCTTCTGTGCGCCGACCGCGTCGCCCGCGAGCAGCGCGCCCGCGTGCAGCGCCCAGGCCGCCTGCATCAGGCTGCCCACGCCGGACAGTTCACGCCCGAGCGCCTCCCACTGCGCCGGCGCCAGCCGCAATTCGGCGCGCTCGTCGAGATACTCGTGGAACACGCCCGCCGCCGTGCCCGCCTGGCCTGCGGCCAGGCACAGCTCGATTGCCTGCGCTGCGGCGCGCCGCCGCAGTCCCGCCTGCGACTCGGCGGGCGCGAGGCGCTTGGCGAGCAGCGCCGCCACGGCCGCGGCCTGCGCGTCGCGGCTGTTTTCGATCAGCGCCAGCCGTGCTGCCGCGAAAGTCTCGAACAGCTCCTTTTGGCCAAGCTGCGCTGCACGCGCCTTCGTTTCCTGGAAGCTAGGCTTTGCCGCCGCCTGCGGGGCGGGCTTCTTCGGCGCTGCCATCGCCAGCGTCTCGGCCATGAAAGCCGCCAGCCTGGTCTCCTCGTCGTCCACCGCGTCGGTGCCTTCGCGGTCGCGGCGCCACGAGACGATCGGAACCGCGGCCACCGGTCCGAGCAGCAGGCCCCAGAAGCCGGTCAGCACGAAGCCGATCCCCGCGGCCAGCGGCAGGATCATCTTCCAATTGGTTCGCTCCATGCGCCCTCCGTTTGCGCGCGGCCTGCGCGACAACTATAGAGCCTGCGCCGGGATCTGAACAATGCAGACCAGCCTGGCCGAGTTCATCCGCGACACGCCGCAGGGGCGCGAGGCCGACGCGATCCTGCGCAAGTGCGTGCACTGCGGATTCTGTAACGCGACCTGTCCGACCTACCAGTTGCTGGGCGACGAGCTGGACGGGCCGCGCGGGCGCATCTACCTGATCAAACAGATGCTCGAAGGCGCGCCGGTGACCGGGCGCACGCGCCTGCACCTGGACCGCTGCCTGACCTGCCGCGCGTGCGAGACGACCTGTCCGTCCGGAGTCCTGTACGGCCGGCTGGCCGACATCGGGCGCGCGCTGGTCGAGGAGCGCACCCCGCCGCGCAGCCTGTCCGCGCGCGTCACGCGCGCGGCGCTCGCGTTCGCGCTGCCGCGCACGCGCCTGTTCGGCGCCGCGCTGCGCCTGGGGCAGCTGGTGCGGCCGTTGCTGCCGGGTGCGCTGAAGGCGAAGCTGCCCCCGCG
>JBOIFB010000076.1:0-11328 GCA_050741415.1 Burkholderiales bacterium
CGCCGGGTGCGGCCGCAGCCGCGCGAGCGTGCCGGCGAGCGCCTCGATTCCCGGCTCGGTCGCCATGTCCTCGAGGGCGAGCGGCAGCTTGCGGCGCCAGTTCGGCTGCTCGTCGGTGGTGCCGGGCAAGTTGGCCTGCTGCCTCACGCCGAGCGCGTCCTCGAGCTGCAGCATCATCACGCGCGAAGGCGCCGCGGCGACATAGGCGTGCACCGCCTCGACCAGCCCACGCGGCGGATCGGGCGGGGCGAGCTGCCGGCGCTCGAGCGCGCGCAGCAGCCGCGCGCGGTCGGCGGCGCGCCCGGCGACCTGCGCCGCGTGGACCGATTCGTCCGGAAAGAGGCCCAGGCGCGCGCGTAGCGCGAGGTCGTCGCCCTGCCACCAGCCGGCGAGCGTCGGCAAGTCGTGGGTGCTGACCGCGACCAGCGCTTCGCGCGGGAAGTCCTCGGGCGGCCTGAACTCGCCCGCGGCGTCGCGCTCGAACCACAACAGGCGGTACGACAGTACGCCGGCGCGCGCGAGCGCGGCGCGCATCTCGTCGGCTACGGTGCCGAGATCCTCGCCGATCATCAGGCAGCGATTGCGGTGGCTCTCGAGCGCGAGAATCGCGACCATCTCGTCCAGCGCGTAGTGCACGTAGGCGCCCCGGTCCGCAGATGCGCCGCGCGGGATCCAGAACAGCCGCATGAGTCCCATCACGTGGTCGATGCGCAACGCGCCGGCGTGCGTCATCGCCGCGTGCAGCGCCGCGATGTAGAGCCTGTAGCGCGTCGCGCGCAGCCGGTCGGGCCGCAGCGGCGGCAGGCCCCAGTCCTGTCCCTTGAGGTTGAAGTCGTCCGGAGGTGCGCCGACGCTCGCGCCCAGCGCGTAGACGTCCCGGTTCGTCCATGCGTCGGAGCCGGCGCGATCGACCGAGACCGCGAGATCGAGGTACAGTCCCAGCGCCATGCCGAGCGCGGTGCAGCGCTCGGCGGCGCGCGCGAGTTGGCGCTCGGCCTGCCACTGCAGGTACTCGTAGAGCTCGATCCGCTCGAGCTGCGCGACGGCAAAACGCGCCGCGGCCTCGCCCGCGGGGTCGCGGTAGGCCTCGGGCCAGGCGGGCCAGCCCCGAGCGCCGGGATCCTCGCGGCAAAATCGCGCCTGCAGCGCCTCGTACAGCGCGTGGCGGCGCAGGGGTTCGCCGCGCGCGGCCTGGAAGGCGCGGAACTGCTGCGCGCGCGTGCTGCCGCGCTCGAGGTGGCGCGCGCGGAAGTGCGCGTAGAGCAGCTCGAGCGCCTCGAGTTTGGCGGACCAGACGCCGGGGTAGTCGACCAGCGGCGCGTCGCGCAGCGCCGCCAGTCGCGCCTGGAATTGCGGCTCGCGCAGCAGCTGCTGCGCCGCCTCGCAATCGCGCAGGTCGTCGACCGCCTCGACGTCGAGATACAGGACGTTGAGCATCAGGCGCGAGGACGGGCTGTAGGGGCTGGCGTGCGCCGGGTTGTGCAGAAACAGCGCGTGCAGCGGGTTGAGCCCGATCACGCCGGCGCCGCGCGCGGCCCACTGCTCGGCCAGGTGCAGCAGATCGGTGAAATCGCCCATGCCCCAGTTGCGCCGCGAGCGAAGGGAATACAGCTGCAGCGACGGACCCCAGACCGCAGCGCCGTCCTGCTCGAGCGCAGCCGGACGCCAGCAGCGCTCCGGCGCGGCGACGAGCAGCGTCCCGGCGCCCGTGTCCGGCTCAGCCTCGAGGGTGAAGCGGTGGTAGCCGGGCGCGAGCGCGAGCGCGATCTCGATGTCGTAGGCGGCGTAGCGCCGGCCGTCGATCTCGGCCGTCTCGAGCGCATCCAAGCTGCCGGTGTCGACCTCCCCGGTATGGTGCGCGCCGTCCTCCGCCTCGATGCGCCAGCTCAGCCGCCCGCCCTCGGGCACGCGTACCCGCTGCCGCCAGGCTGGCGAGTTCGCGCGCAGCGCGGTAACGGGCGGCAGTGCTGCGCACCAGTCGGTCAAATGGGTGTCGCGATCCACCTCGAGCTCGGCCAGCAGGGCCTCGAGGCTCGCATCCGGCACCTCGTGCGGCTTGCCCCAGATGTCGTGCCAGCGCACGGCGATGCCGGCCTGGCCGCACAGGCGCTCGAGCAGCGCGCGCGCCTCGCTCAAGCACCCTCCAGCGCGACGCACAGCGCCGCGGCGCGGTAGACCGCTTCGCCCGCGGGCATCGCCGCCCCGCCCTCAGGCGCGTACGTCAAGTTCCAGCGCGCGCCGTCCGCTAGCGGCCAGCTCACCTGTAAGGCCTGATCGAGGAGCTGGAATTTGCCGCTGCGTGCGCCCGCGAGGCGCGGCACGAGGTGGCGCCGCCTGAGCGAAATGAGCTCGCGCACGAACGCGATTCGCTCCGGATTCCGTTCTTGCCATTGCAACTTGGAAGCGAGAAAAGTCGCCGGATCGTTCGGATCGGGGATCTCCTGCGCGAAGCGGGCGAAGCGGGCGAAGCGGGCGAAGCGCTCGAACTCGCCGCGCCGGCCGCGCGTAACCGCCGCAGCGAGCTCGGGCCCGAAGTCGCAGAAGAACTGGAAAGGCGTGCGGGCCGCGAATTCCTCCCCCATGAACAGCATCGGCACCTGCGGCGAGAGCAGCACGCAGCCGAGCGCGGCCTCGACCGCGGCCGGTCCGGCCAGCACATCGAGCCGCTCGCCGAAGGCGCGGTTCCCGACCTGGTCGTGGGTCTGGTCGAACGAGACGAAGGCTGTGGGCGGCAGGCCGGCGCTTCGCTCGCCGCGCGGCGCGCCGGCGCGCAACGGCGAGGGCTCGCCCTGGTAGATGAAGCCTTCGGCCAGCGCGCGCCCGAGGCGCTCGAGCGCCTGCGCGGCGTAGTCGGCGTAGTAGCCGTTGGCTTCGCCGGTGGCGAGCACGTGCAGCACGTGGTGCAGGTCGTCGTTCCACTGCGCGCTGGCGCAGGGTCCGAGATAGCGCGCCTCATTCGCGTCGTTTTCGAGCACCAGGTGGATCTCGCGTTCGCGTCCGGGCCCCGCGCGCAGCGCGCGTCCGATCTCGCATACGATATGCTCGGTCGAGTCGTCGCGGATTGCGTGCACCGCGTCGAGCCGCAGACCGTCGAAATGGAATTCCTCGATCCAGTACAGCGCGTTGTGGACGAAGAAATCCCGCACGCTGCGGCAATCGGCGCCGTCGAAATTGATCGCCGCGCCCCAGGGCGTCGCGTGCGCAGGATTGAAGAACTGCGGGCAGTAGGCGTGCAGGTAGTTGCCCTCGGGCCCGAAGTGGTTGTAGACCACATCGAGCAGCACCATCAGTCCGAGCGCGTGCGCGGCGTCGACCAACGCCTTGAGCTCGTCGGGCGTGCCGTAGCTCGCGTCGGGCGCGAACGGCAGCACGCTGTCGTAGCCCCAGTTGCGCTTGCCCGGGAAATCCGCCACCGGCATCAGCTCCACGGCGGTGACGCCGAGCGCGGCGAGCTCGGGCAGGCGTGTTCGCGCCGCCGCAAACGTGCCTTCGAGGGTGAAAGTACCAAGATGCAGCTCGTAGATCACCGCCTCGTGCCATGGACGGCCGCGCCACGCGGCGTCGCGCCATTCGTGGGCCAGGGGGTCGATCACCTCGCTTGCGCCATGCACGTCGTCGGGGTTCGAACGCGAGGCGGGGTCGGGCACCGCGCGCCCGTCTTCGAGCAGGTAGCGGTAGCGGGCCCCGGGGCGCGCCGCCGCGAGCCGTAGTTCGTGCCACCCCTTCTCGAGAGGATTCATCTCATGCTGAGACCCTTCGAGATCCAGCACGATGCGTTTCTGCGCCGGCGCCCAGAGGCGAAAGCGCACCCCGGCGGCGCCTGGCTCGGCGCCGAAGGGCATCGCGTGAATGCGTTTCACGCCGCCCCGGCCGGGCGTGTCAGCAGCGCCAGCGAGCGCGCCCGCAAGCTGTAGGTCTCGTCCGCGGCGTAGCGCTTGTGCGCATCGGGCGTGGCGGGTTCCTGCGCGGTGTCGAACAGCGCACGCCAGGGCTCGCCCGGGATCGACGGCAGCACGAAGGCGGCGTCCTCGTGGTGCGGGTGGAGCAGGATCAGGAAATCGTCGTCGCGCTTGGTCTTGCCGTAGCGGTCGACGTCGCTCAGGCCGGCGCCGGAGAGGTACACCCCCAGGCTGCGCGCGGACTCGTGCTGCCACTCCTCGTCGCTCATTTCCTTGCCGTCGGGCTTGAGCCACAGGATGTCCTTTACCCCGCCGCCGTGCAGCGGCCGGCCCTCGAAGAAGTCGCGCCGGCGAAAACTCGGGTGGGTGCGGCGCAACGCGGTCAGGCGCGCGATGAAGCCGATGAAGTCGTCCTTCTCCTTGCTCGGGGTCCAGTCGAGCCAGTTGAGCTCGTTGTCCTGGCAGTAGGCGTTGTTGTTGCCCTGCTGGCTGCGCCCGAGTTCGTCGCCCGCGAGCAGCATCGGCGCGCCCTGCGACAGCAGCAGGGTGGCGAGAAAGTTGCGCCGCTGGCGCGCGCGCAGCCCGAGGATCACCGGGTCGTCGCTCGGGCCCTCGACGCCGCAGTTCCACGAGATGTTGTTGTTGTGGCCGTCGCGGTTGTCCTCGCCGTTGGCCTCGTTGTGCTTGTCGTTGTACGACACCAGGTCGGCGAGCGTGAAGCCGTCGTGCGCGGTGACGAAGTTGATGCTGGCGTGCGGCCGGCGCCCGGAGCGCCCGTACAGGTCGGCCGAGCCGGTGAAGCGGCGCGCGAGCTCCCCGATCTGCCCGCCGTCGCCCTTCCAGTAGGCGCGCATGCCGTCGCGATAGCGGTCGTTCCACTCCGCCCAGCCGCGCGGAAAGTTGCCCACCTGGTAGCCGCCCTGGCCGAGGTCCCAGGGTTCGGCGATCAGATAGACCTGGTTGAGCACCGGATCCTGGCGCACCACGTCGAAGAACGCGCCCATCGGCTGCACCGCGCCGCCCTCGCGCGCGAGGGCGGATGCGAGGTCGAAGCGGAAGCCGTCTACGTGCATCTCCTCGGCCCAGTAGCGCAGCGAGTCCATCACCAGTTGCAGCGCGCGCGGATGCTCCAGGTTGACGGTGTTGCCGCAGCCGGTGTAGTCGGTGTAATGGCGCGGGCTGTCGGATTCGAGGACGTAGTAGGCGGCGTTGTCGACGCCGCGCAGCGAAAGCGTGGGCCCGAGATGATTGCCCTCGCAGCTGTGGTTGTAGACCACGTCCATGATGACCTCGATGCCGGCCGAGTGAAGCGTCTTCACCATGGTCTTGAACTCCTTCACCTTGCCCGAGGCCGAGTAGCGGTTCTCGGGGGCGAAGAAGCCGAGCGTGTTGTAGCCCCAGTAGTTGCGCAGCCCCTTCTCGACCAGGTTGCGGTCGTCGATGAAGGCGTGCAGCGGCAGCAGCTCGACGGTGGTGACGCCCAGGCGCTTCAGATGTTCGATCACCGGCGCGGTGGCCAGCCCGGCGTAGGTCCCGCGCAGCGACTGCGGCACCTCGGGGTGGCGCATGGTGAAGCCGCGCACGTGCATCTCGTAGATCACCGTCTCGTGCCACGGAATGTCGGGCCGGCGGTCGTCGCCCCAAGTGAACGCGGTCTCGAGCACGCGGCATTTGGGCATGAAGGCCGCGCTGTCGCGCCGGTCGAAGGCGAGGTCTTCGCGCTTGTGTCCCACGGTGTAGCCGTACAGCGCGTCGCTCCAGCGCAGGCTGCCGAGGAAGTCCTTGGCGTAGGGGTCGACCAGGAGCTTGTTCGGGTTGAAGCGCAGGCCCTCCTCGGGCTTGTAGGGGCCGTAGACCCGGTAGCCGTACACCAGGCCGGGCCGCGCCTCGGGCAGATAGCAGTGCCAGACCGCGTCGGTGCGCTCGCGCAGCTCCACCCTCTGGCGTTCGCGCCGCCCGGTCTCGTCGAAGATGCACAGTTCGACCTTCTCGGCCGATTCCGAGAAGAGCGCGAAATTGACCCCTTCGCCGTCCCAGGTCGCGCCGCGCGGATACGGCCGGCCGGGCCAGACCGCGCCGATCGGAGCGCCAGTGGAACTCGAGCCGGCCGGCGTCACGGTTCGGCGTCTTTGCGCTGCTTGGGCCACCAGCGCTCGAGCCGGCCCGCGGCCCAGTCCTTGCCGCCCAGTCCGAAGGCGAGGGCGAGCGCGAACACCATCCCGGCCAGGATGACGAGGAAGCTCTCGCGAATGATATCGCCGCCGACGTTGACCTGGTCGAGCGCGATCAGCACCACGAAGGCGACGATCGCGTACTGCGCCAGCTTGCCGAGCAGGTCGGCGTCCTGGATGCCGACGTTGCGGCAGTAGGCGATGATGGCGCCGGCGACAAAGCGCGCGAAGTAGGCGCCGAAGGCGAGAATCAGCAGCGCGACGATGACTTTCGGCACGAACAGCATCGCGACCGTAAGCAGGTTGGTGATGTAGGTCAGCCCGAGTCCGTTGAAGGCGATGATCAGCGCGGCGAGGATTACCAGCCAGTACACCAGCAGGCCGAAAATGTCGGTGGTATCGAAATCGATTCCGCCCTGCTTGAGGAAGCCGTCCATTCCGGCGCGCCCGGTGAGCACGCTGAAGTTGATCGCGCGCAGGCCCCGCACCACAGCGAACCTCGCTACTTTGGCGAGCAGCCAGCCCGCGATCAGCACCGCCACCGCGAGCGCGAGGCGGGGCAGGAAGGCGCCGACCTGGGTCAGGATAGCGCGTATCGGATCCAGCATTACGTCGACTTTGTCCATGGTCGTTCCCCTTCGGTGTCAGCCGGCCAGTGCCAGGATACCGAGCAGCGGCGTTCGAACCCAGCCCGGCCGGTTGTTGATTTCGTAGCGCAGCTCGTAGAGCGCCTTTTCGAGCTCGAACAGCTCGAGCAGTCCGCGCACGTCGTCGAACCATTCGTGCAGCCCGCCGCCGCGCGCCGCCTCGTAGTAGGCGGCGAGGAAGCTGCGGCGAACCTCGGTTTCCCAGGCTCGCGCCAGCGGCTCGAGCCGTGCGTCGTCGCCGTGGGCCTGCGTTGCGTGGCGCAGCCCGGTCCACTGCGCGTAATTGAACGAGCGCAGCATGCCGGCCACGTCGCGCAGCGGCGAGTGCTTGACCCTGCGCTCGGTGAGCGGCCGCGCCGGCTCGCCCTCGAAATCGATGATCACGAAGTCGTTCTTGTCGAGCAGCACCTGGCCCAGGTGATAGTCGCCGTGGTAGCGGATCTTGGCCGCGCCGCGTCCCGGCGGCGGACAGGCTTCGACCCGCGCAAGCAGCTTCTGGCGCCGCTCGAGCAGCCGCTGCATCTCGTCGCGCGCGGGCGCCGGGAACTGGCTGCGGCGGCGCTCGACCAGTTCGAACGTGCTTGCGGCTTCCTCGCGCACGCGCTGCTTCCAGCGCGCGAGGTCATCGGGCGCGACCGGCTCGGGGTCGAACGCCGGGTCGCCGGTGCGCTGCGAGAACGCCCGATGCAGTTCGGCGGTGCGCGTGCCGAGCGTGTGCACGAGCGCCAGATAGGCGCCGTGCGCGTCCGCCGCCGGCGCCTCGGTCGCGCCGCGCTGCGCCTCGAAGAAGCGCTCCAGGTAGGAAAGGGTGTAATTCCATCCGTCGCCCTGGTTGGCGACGTAGGCCTGCAGCAGCGCGAGGGTCATCGGGGTGCCGTCGGCGGCGGTGTACTCGATCGCGCCGGCCACCGGCACGCAGTTCGGGAAATGCGCCACCTCGGTCAGGAAGCGCCCGACTTCGAGCTCGGGGTTGACCCCGGGCCGGATGCGCCGGTAGCCCTTGAGGAACAGGCGCTCGCCGAACGTGGCGACGGTGTTCGAGCTCTGCGCCTTCGGCCGCCCCACCGGCAGCGAGGCGACGTCCGTGCCGGCCAGCTCGGCAAAGGCGCGGGTGGGCGCGAAGCGCAGCTTGCCGTGCGTCTCACCCTGCCCGGTGGCGAGCTCGAAGCCGCGCCCGATCGCCTCGACCACGGCGCGACAGAAGGCTTCGTCGGCGAGCGCGTCCGCGAGCAGGCCGACGTTGGCCTGCTGGCGCACCTTGGCGATCGCGGCGGTCGACAGGCTGCGCAGGCGCTCCTCGTCGCCTTCCTCCCAGGCGAGCGAGAGCGGCACGAAGTAGCGCGCCGGCTCGCCGCCGCTGTCGATCTCGAGCAGCGCGAGCATCCAGCTCGCGCGGTTCGCCTCCCACAGCGCGTGGTCCGCCAGGCGCGCGTGCGCGATGCGCTCGCCCTTGGCGCCGTACCAGCGCTGGGTCTCGATGTAGCGCGCCAGCACCTCGTTCTCGAGCTGGGCGCGGGTTTTCTCGGCCATGCGGATGCGCCACGGCACTGCGCGCTCGCGGAAGAAGCTGGTCCAGCCGTCGAACAGCACCAGCATCGGCAGGTCCTCGCGCGCGGCGCGCTCCTCGTGCCAGTGCGGCACGTCGGCGTCCCTGGCGAGGCGAAACCAGTAGAAGCCGCAGGCGGGCAGGGTCAGCAGGTAGGGCAGCTCGCCGATCGGCGGGAAGGGCGTGCGCCCCATCATCTCGACTGGCACGCGGCCCTTGAAGCGCGACAGGTCGAGCTCGACCGGCTGCGCCGAGCGGCCCAAGTTGGCCACGCACAGGACCGCTTCGTCGTCGAGCTCGCGCAGGTAGGCCAGGATCTTGCGGTTGCCGGGGCGCAGGAAGCCGAGCTTGCCGCGGCCGAAGGCCTGGCTGGTTTTCCTGACCGCGAGCAGGCGCTTCATCCAGTTCAGCAGCGAGGCCGGCTCGCGCAGCTGCGCCTCGACGTTCACCGCTTCGTAGCCGTACACCGCGTCCATGATCGGCGGCAGGTACAGGCGCTGCGGATCTGCGCGCGAGAAGCCGGCGTTGCGATCCGGGGTCCACTGCATCGGCGTCCTGACGCCGTCCCGGTCGCCGAGGAAGATGTTGTCGCCCATGCCGATCTCGTCGCCGTAGTAGATGATCGGCGAGCCCGGCATCGAAAGCAGCAGACTGTTCATCAGCTTGATGCGGTCCTGGTCGTTCTCCATCAGCGGCGCAAGGCGCCGCCGGATGCCGAGGTTGATCTTGGCGCGCGGGTCGGCGGCGTACATGCGGTACATGTAGTCGCGCTCCTTGCTGGTCACCATCTCGAGCGTGAGCTCGTCGTGGTTCCGGAGGAAAATCGCCCACTGGCAGTTGTCCGGAATCTCCGGAGTCTGCTGCATGATCTCGACCACCGGGTGCCGGTCTTCCTGCGCGATCGCCATGTAGATGCGCGGCATGAGCGGGAAGTGGTAGGCCATGTGGCACTCGTCGCCCTCGCCGAAGTACTCGCGCACGTCCTCGGGCCACTGGTTGGCCTCGGCGAGGAACAGCTTGCCCTGGTAGCGCTGGTCGAGCTCGGCGCGGATGTGCTTCAGCACCGTGTGGGTTTCGGGCAGGTTTTCGTTCGAGGTGCCTTCGCGCTCGATCAGATAGGGGATCGCGTCGAGCCGGAACCCGTCCACGCCCATGTCGAGCCAGAAGCGCATCACGCGCAGCACCGCCTTCATCACCTGGGGGTTGTCGAAGTTGAGGTCGGGCTGGTGGCTGAAGAAGCGGTGCCAGTAGAACGCCTTCGCCAACGGGTCCCAGGTCCAGTTCGATTTCTCGGTGTCGGTGAAGATGATGCGCGTGCCCTTGTACTTCTGGTCGTCGTCGCTCCAGACGTAGTAGTCGCGCTTGGGCGAGCCCGGCGGCGCGCGGCGCGCGGCCTGGAACCAGGGGTGCGCATCCGAAGTGTGGTTGACCACCAGCTCGGTGATCACGCGCAGGCCTCGCCGGTGCGCCTCGCGCACGAAGTGGCGGAAGTCGGTGCGCGTGCCGTACTGCGGGTGGATGTTGTGGTAGTCGGCGACGTCGTAGCCGTCGTCCTTGAGCGGCGAGGGGTAGAACGGCAAGAGCCAGATCGTGTTGACGCCGAGGTCCTTGACGTAATCGAGCTTCGAGGTCAGGCCTTTGAAGTCGCCCAGGCCGTCGTCGTTCGAGTCGAAGAAGGCCTTGATGTGCAGCTGGTAGACGACCGCGTCCTTGTACCAGAGCGGATCGGTCGCCGCCGGCGCGGTTTCCTCGCGGATCCTGGTCTCGACGCTGGCGGTGGCGGGCGCGTTCATTGAGGCTCGGACGCTACAGGAAGTAGTCGAAGTCCTGCTCGCGGCGCACGCGCCGGCGCAGGCGGAAGATGTGCGCCGGCGTGCGCTGCGGGTCGAGCTGAACGAAATTGCGCCCGCCCTGCCACAGGAAGCGCTGGCCGCCGAGCAGGTCGTGCATCTGGAACTGCTTGTCGGGCTCGATGCCGAGCGCGCCGGCGTCGAGTTCGAGCCAGCCCGACTGCGTGTTGCGCGGATCGAGGTTGACCACGGTCAGCACCACGTTGTCGTGCCCCGGCGCCGATTTGAGATAGGCGATGATCTGCTCGTTGTCGGTCGGCACGAACTCCAGGCTCCAGTCCGAGTGCAATGCGGGATTGTCGCGCCGGATGCGGTTCACGCGCGCGATGAAGCTGCGCAGGCCGTCCGGGCGCTCGAGATCCCAATGGCGCAGCTGGTATTTCTCGCTGTCGAGGTACTCCTCGCTGCCGGCCTCGCGCGGCGCGGATTCCATCAGCTCGTAGGCCGGGCCGTAGATGCCGTAGCTCGCGGCGAGCGTGGCGGCGAGCACCAGGCGCGCCATGAACATCGGCCGGCCGCCGAACTGCAGGGCCTCGCTCAGGATGTCGGGCGTGTTGGGCCAGGCGCTGGGGCGGAAGTAATCGCGCCCGGGCCCGTGCGCGAGCTCGCGAAAGTACGCGGTCAGCTCGTGCTTGGTGTTGCGCCAGGTGAAGTAGGTGTAGGACTGCGAAAAACCGAGCTTGGCCAGGCGGTGCATGACCTTGGGCCGGGTGAAGGCTTCTGCGAGGAAGATGACTTCGGGGTGCGCGCGCCTGACCTCGCCGATGGCCCATTCCCAGAACGGGAAAGACTTGGTGTGCGGGTTGTCGACGCGGAAGATCTTCACTCCCTGGCCGATCCAGAAGTCGATGATGCTCTTCAGCTCGGCCCACAGCCCCTGCCAGTCCTCGCTCTCGAAGTTGAACGGGTAGATATCCTGGTATTTCTTGGGCGGGTTCTCGGCGTACTGCACGCTGCCGTCGGGGCGGATGCGAAACCACTCCGGGTGTGCCTTGACGTAGGGATGGTCCGGGGCGCACTGATAGGCGAGGTCGAGCGCAATCTCGATCCCGCGCTCGGCGGCCTTGCTCACCAGGCGGCGGAAGTCCTCGAGCGTACCGAGCTCGGGCAGGATGTCCTTGTGGCCGCCTTCGCTGGAGCCGATCGCCCAGGGGCTGCCGACGTCGTCCGGTGCGGGATCGAGCGAATTGTTCCTGCCCTTTCTCTTCTCGCGCC
>JBOIFB010000077.1:0-11309 GCA_050741415.1 Burkholderiales bacterium
CTGCTGCTCGAGGGCGTGTCACAGGTGCAGCAGGGGCACATATCGCGCCAGAGCGGTTCGTTTCGCGCCGTGCTGGCGAGGATGCGCGAGTGGTTCCAGCGCAATTTCTGATCATTTTTTCTTAGACGTTTCTTTGGCAAGGAGGAAAACAGCATGTTCGAAATCGTAAACAACCAGGCAGCAGGGCCGGTCATCAAGGTCATCGGGATAGGTGGCGCCGGCGGCAATGCGGTCAATCACATGATCGAGCAAGGTGTCGAAGGCGTGGAGTTCGTCGCCGTCAACACTGACGCGCAGGTGCTCGCCCGCAACAGCGCGCGCAACCAGATCCAGCTCGGGGTCAGCGGGCTGGGTGCGGGCGCCAAGCCCGAACAGGCGCGCGAGGTCGCGCTGGCGGACCGCGAGCGGCTCGAAGAGACGATTGCCGGCGCGCATATGGTGTTCATCACCGCCGGCATGGGAGGCGGGACCGGGACCGGCGCCGCGCCGGTGGTGGCCGAGGTAGCGCGTTCGCTCGGGGTGTTGACGGTCGCCGTGGTGACCAAGCCGTTCGGTTTTGAAGGCACCAAGCGCATGCGGCTGGCCGAGCAGGGGATCGAGCAACTCAGCCAGCACGTTGATTCGCTGATCGTAATCCTGAACGACAAGCTCGAGGACGTGCTGGGCGAGGACGTGACGATGGACGACGCGTTCAGGGCCGCCGACGACGTGCTGAACAACGCGGTGGCCGGGATTGCCGAGATCATCAATTGCCCAGGGCTGATCAACGTCGATTTCCAGGACGTGCGCACGGTGATGTCGGAGCAGGGGATGGCGATGATGGGCTCCGCCATGGCCAGCGGCATCGACCGCGCGCGCATCGCCGCGGAGCAGGCGATTGCCAGTCCGCTGCTTGAGGGCGTGATGCTCGCCGGTGCGCGCGGCGTGCTGGTGAACATCACCGCTACTCGCTCGAGCCTGAAGCACGGCGAGGTCAAGGCGGTGATGAACACCGTCCGCAGCTTCGCGGCCGAGGACGCGACCATCATTTTCGGCGCGGTGTACGACGAGGCGATGGGCGAGGACCTGCGCGTCACCGTGGTGGCGACCGGCCTGGGGGCGCACGCGACGCTGCGCCAGCCCAAGCCTCAGCTGGTGGTGTCGCAGAAGACCGGTACCGACAACCAACCGGTCTCCAACGGCGTCGATTACAACCACCTCGACGCGGTGCCCGCGGTCATCCGCCGCAATCGCGCGTCGACCGTCGAGGCGCTGCAGCAGAGCGGGGTAGACAAGTACGACATTCCCGCGTTCCTGCGCAAGCAGGCAGACTGAGCACGGTCTGCGGAACGTTGTCTAACGTCACGCGCGCCGTGCGCGCCGGGCGCAGCGCCACTCCTCCTTGCCGGCGCTGCGGCCGCTGTCTGCTACAATTCACAGTCAGGACAATAGGTTACCGATGCTTCGCCAACGTACTCTGAAGTCTCTCATCCGCGCCACCGGGGTCGGGCTGCATACCGGACAGAAGGTCACCATGACGCTGCGCCCGGCGGGCATCGATACCGGCGTGGTCTTCCGTCGCATCGACCTCGCCTCGCCTGCGGATGTCCCGGCGCGCGCCGATCTGGTCGGCGAGACGCGCCTGTCGTCGTGCCTGGTCCAGGGTGACGCAAAGGTCTACACCGTCGAACACCTGATGTCCGCGCTTGCCGGGCTGGGCGTGGACAACGCCTACGTCGACCTCGATGGACCGGAAGTTCCGATCATGGACGGCAGCGCTGCGCCCTTCGTGCTGCTGGTGCAGCAAGCGGGCATCGAGCGGCAGGCTGCGCCGAAGCGATTTCTGCGCGTCAAGAAGCGCGTCGAAGTGCGCGACGGGGACAAGTGGGCCCGGCTCGACCCCTATCAGGGCTTCAAGCTTTCGTTTTCGATCGTTTTCAATCATCCGGTGATCGACCGTTCCAATCAGGCGGTGACGATCGACTTCGCCGAGACCTCTTACCTGAAGGAGATCGCGCGCGCGCGTACGTTCGGCTTCATGCACGAAGTCGAGAATCTGCGTGAATCCGGGCTCGCCCTGGGCGGCGGCTTGGACAACGCGGTGGTGCTGGACGAATACCGCGTATTGAATGCGGAAGGACTGCGCTTCGCGGACGAATTCATCCGTCACAAGGTGCTGGACGCGATCGGCGATCTGTACCTGATCGGCAAACCGCTGCTGGGGGCCTTTTCGGCGCACAAGTCCGGGCATACGCTCAACAACCGCTTGCTGCGCGAGCTGCTGGCAGACGCGGCGGCCTGGGAGTTGGTCTCGTTCGAGCATGCCAAGGACGCACCCGCAGGCGTCGCGCGGCTGATGCAACAGCTGGCGTAGCGGGCGCGGCCGGTTCGCGTAGAGCATGCTGCTGCTTCGTGTCATGGAGCTGCTGGCGGCGATTGCATTGGGTGTATCGATGCTGCTTTACATGCTCAGTGGCGAGCGCAAGTACCTCAGCATCGCCTGGAGGTTGTTCAAGTACTCGCTTTTCACCGTCGTTCTGATCCTGTTTCTTTTCCTTTCCGAGCGCCTGCTGGCGATGATGCAGCCGGCTTCGCGCCGTGTCGTTCCAGAATCGTCGCCAGCGCGCTGCGCGCGGGGGAGTCGCGCAGCTGGGTGTGCAAAGCGGCAAGCTCGGACAGTGCAGCGGGCGAGAACTGGGTCTGTTTGTGCAACGCAACATTCTTTTTGCGTGACGTAGTTGGTTGCACCTTCACTGAAACTGAATTAACCTTTGCCCCTTGTTTCACCAGGAATTTGCTGAGGCTTTCGGACATCAGCCGTAGCTTCGCAGCAGCGGCGGAATGCGCTGCGAGAAGTACGAGCGTGCCGTCCTTAAGGTTGGCGGCCTGAGCCTCGGAGGCGAGTTCCGGCGGGAGGAATTCAGTGCAGAGCGCCGCAAGCGCCCGGATTTCGAGCGCTTTGGCGACAACGGGCTGCAAATCGTCGTCGGTCGAGAGATAACGGCCGATCCTGGGAAATCGCACGGGGGGTGGGTGGTGAGGAGCGGACTGTGCAGATTATCTTGATCTCCGACCGGTTGGCAAAAGCCCGGTCGGTGACCATTGCGCCGCGCCATGTGGTCGCCTCGTTGTTTGCCGCCCTGCTGCTGTTGCTGGGTCTGACCGGCGCAGTGTACTGGACGACGCTTCACTACGCGTCTGAATTCAAGATCCCGTTCGTCGAAAAGCTGGTTGCCGCGGCGCAAAGGGCCGAGGCCGAGAAGGCGCGCCAGTACGTGCAGCAGAATGTCAATGCCATGGCGGTCAGGCTGGGCGAGATGCAGGCGCAGCTGGCCCGCCTGGACGCACTCGGCGAGCGCCTCGCGTCGCTTGGCGGCATCAAGTCTGCGGATATGCATCTCGGTACCCCGCCGGGATTGGGCGGTGCGGTCTCAACCATGCCGCCGCAGAACCTTTCCCTCGGCGACCTGGGGTCCAGGATTGCTGTGCTCTCGCGCCAGATGGAGAACCGCTCCGACATGTATGGCGTGCTTGACTCCGAGCTGCGGGACCTGGCGGTGCGGCGCAAGGTCATGCCGACCATGCTTCCGGTACACGCGGCCCGCGGCTCTGGTTTCGGCAAGCGCATCGATCCTTTCACCGGCCAGCTTGCGATGCACGAAGGTATCGATTTCGAAGTCGACAAAGGCACTCCGGTGTTGGCCGCGGCCGGCGGCGTAGTCCACTACGCGGGCCCCCATCCGCAATACGGGAACCTGGTGGAGATCGATCACGGCAATGACCTGTCGACGCGCTACGCCCACCTGTCGAAGATCCTGGTTCGAACCGGAGAAATCGTGATGCGGGGCCACGAGATAGGCTTGAGCGGCTCTACCGGTCGCGCCACCGGCCCGCACCTGCATTTCGAGGTGCGCTACAAGGGCGTTGCGGTCAACCCCGACCGCTTTTTGAAAGCCACCGACCCGACGCTGCCGGACGCAAAGCCGCGCCGCGTAGCGCGGGCGCAAGACTAGGCTGGGCACGGGCCGTTGCGGCGGCCGTGCTAAAATTTCGTCTTTCCGCTCGACGTCGGCGAGGCGGCGCCCCGTCCTCGCGCCGGCCCGTACTGTCCGACCGCCGGGCGGTTCGCGATTTTCATGATCCCAAACGTCCTCACCAAAATCTTCGGCAGCCGCAACGAGCGGCTGCTCAAGCAGTACTCGCGCAAGCTTGCCCGGATCAATGCGCTCGAGGCCGAGATCGCGGCCCTGAGCGACACGCAACTTCGCGCCAAGACCGACCAGTTTAGGCAGCGTGTGTCCGACAGCGTGGCCGGCGCCGCCGAGGAGGAGGGCGCGGGGGCGCTCAACGACGCGATCGAAGATCTGCTTCCCGAGGCGTTTGCCGTGGTGCGCGAGGCTGGCAAACGCACGTTGCGGATGCGCCACTTCGATGTACAGCTGATGGGCGGCATGGTGTTGCACTACGGCAAGATCGCCGAAATGCGCACCGGTGAGGGCAAGACGCTGGTCGCGACGCTACCGGCCTACCTCAACGCACTGGGCGGCAGGGCAGTTCACATCGTGACGGTGAATGACTACCTCGCGCAACGCGACGCCGCGTGGATGGGCAAGCTCTACGGTTTCCTCGGCCTGACGGTCGGAGTCAATATCCCACAGCTGGAGCCGGACGAGAAGCGCCGAGCCTATGCCGCGGACATCGTCTACGGGACCAACAACGAGTTCGGCTTCGACTACCTGCGCGACAACATGGCGATGCATGTCGAGGAAAAGTATCAGCGCGGCCTGCACTATGCGATCGTCGACGAGGTGGACTCGATCCTGATCGACGAAGCACGAACCCCGCTCATTATCTCGGGTCAGGCGGAGGACCGGACGGAAATTTATGTCCGGATGGACGAGGTGGCGCCGCTGCTAACGCGCCAGAAAGAGGAGAACGGGCCGGGCGACTTCTGGGTCGACGAGAAAGGACACCAGATCCTGCTGTCCGAGGCGGGCCACGCCAGAGCGGAAGAGGTGCTGGCGCGCGTAGGCTTGCTGCCTCAGGGCGCAAGCCTTTACGAACCCGCATATATCAATCTCGTGCATCAGCTGTACGCCGCATTGCGCGCACACCACCTGTTCCTCCGAGACCAGCAATACGTGGTGCAGAACGGAGAGGTGATCATCGTAGATGAGTTCACAGGACGGCTGATGCAGGGGCGGCGCTGGTCGGACGGTTTGCACCAAGCGGTCGAGGCCAAGGAAAAGGTCTCGATCCAGAACGAAAACCAGACGCTCGCTTCCATCACCTTCCAGAACTACTTCCGCCTCTACGGCAAGCTCGCGGGCATGACCGGCACTGCGGACACCGAGGCGTTCGAGTTTCAGGAGATATACGGGCTCGAGACCGTGGTCGTGCCGACGCACAAGCGCATGATCCGCGACGACCGCCTCGACCTGGTCTACCGCACCGCGCCGGAGAAGTACAAGGCGATCATCGGCGATATTCGAGACTGCTATGCGCGCGGGCAGCCGGTGCTGGTCGGCACGACGTCGATCGAGAACTCCGAGCTGCTGTCTTCGCTGCTGAACAAGGAAAAGCTGCCGCACCAGGTGCTCAATGCCAAGCAGCACGAGCGCGAGGCCTCGATCGTGGCGCAGGCAGGACGGCCCAAGATGGTCACCATCGCCACCAATATGGCCGGCCGCGGCACCGACATCGTACTGGGCGGCAGCGTCGACAAGCAGGTCGAGTTGATCGAGGCGGACGAGGCGATCCCCCTGCCGGACAAGTCGGTGCGCATCGAGAAGCTGCGGTCCGAGTGGCAACAGCTGCATGACGACGTGCTCGTGGCCGGCGGCCTGCATATCATCGGCACCGAACGCCACGAGTCGCGCCGGGTGGACAACCAGCTGCGGGGGCGGTCTGGGCGACAGGGTGATCCGGGTTCGTCGCGCTTTTATCTTTCGCTCGAGGATCCGCTGCTGAGGATTTTCGCCGGCGACCGGATCAACCGTATCATGGTGATGCTCAAGATGCCCGAGGGCGAGGCGATCGAGCACGCAATGGTGACGCGCTCGATCGAGTCGGCCCAAACCAAGGTCGAGGCACGCAACTTCGATATCCGCAAGCAGCTGCTCGAGTACGATGACGTTTCCAATGATCAACGCAAGACAATCTATGCGTTGCGCAATGAGCTGCTCGAGTCGAAGGACGTTTCGGCAAGGATCGCCGATTTGCGGGCGGGAGTGCTAATCGACGTCTTCCGCGGCCATGTTCCAGAAGAGAGCGTGGAGGAGCAGTGGGATATTGCCGGTCTGGAAACGGCGCTCAAGGCGGAGCTGAATCTCGACTTTCCGCTCAAGCAGTGGCTGGAAAAGGAACCCGATCTGCACGACGAAACGCTGCTCGAGCGCGTGATCGAGAATGCACGCCAGGCCTACGCGGCAAAGGTTCCTGAAGGGGCCGCGGAGTCGTTTCGGCAATACGAGCGCTACGTCATGCTGCAGATTCTCGATGCTCACTGGCGCGAGCACCTCGCGGCGCTCGACCATCTGCGTCAAGGCATCCATCTGCGCGGCTATGCGCAGAAGGATCCGAAGCAGGAGTACAAGCGCGAGGCCTTCGAGCTGTTCGGCGCTATGCTTGAATCGGTCAAGCTTGAGGTGACCAAGACGCTCGCCGTGATGGAGATTCGCGCCACCGAGGCGTTGGCAGAAATCGACGACGAACAACACGTAGAGAACCTGCGCATGCAGCACCCCAGCCTAGATGACGTCCAGCTGGGGGCCGATGACGAGGCGCTCGCCTCGGCTGCGGCCAAGAAGCCGAAACCGATGGTTCGGCCGGCGCAAAAGGTCGGACGCAACGATCCTTGTCCTTGCGGGTCGGGCAAGAAGTACAAGCACTGCCACGGCAAGCTGACCTGAAGACGAAATGGCCGTAAACCTGGCGTCACCCGAACCTGCGTCACTGCGCTCGGTGGCGGGGATCGAACTCGGCGTTGCCATGGCAGGCGTGCGCAAGGTCAACCGGCGCGATCTGCTCCTGATGCGCCTCGGGCCGGGATCGACCGTAGCGGGCGTATTCACCCAGAATCGGTTCTGCGCCGCGCCCGTCATTCTGGCCAGACGTCACCTCGCCGCCGGCGCGGGCGTGCATGCCTTGGTGATCAACACGGGCAATGCCAACGCGGGCACCGGGGAAGACGGTCTGGCGCGCGCGACGGCGGTATGCGATGCGGTTGCGCGGGCCCTTGGTTGCGCGGCGCAGCAGGTGCTGCCGTTCTCGACCGGCGTGATCATGGAGCCTCTGCCGGTCGCGCGCATCGTTGCGGGTCTTCCGGCCGCGGTGGCGGACCTGCGCGCGGACAACTGGGGCGCGGCAGCCGAAGCGATCATGACCACCGACACCGTGCCGAAAGCGACCTCGCGCCGGGTGCGGCTGGGCGCGGGCGAGATAACCGTGACCGGAATCGCAAAGGGGGCCGGCATGATCCGCCCCGACATGGCGACGATGCTCGGGTTCGTCGCGACTGACGCAAAAATGGCGCAGGGGGCGCTCGAAACGCTGGTACGCCAAGCCGCCGACAAATCGTTCAACTGCATCACCGTAGACGGCGACACCTCGACCAACGATGCCTTCGTCGCGGTCGCAAGCGGCGCCTCGGGTATCGTGGCGCAGAGCGAGGCCGACCTCGCGGTCCTCGGTCGCACGATCACCGAGGTGGCCTCGCAACTCGCGCAGGCGATTGTGCGCGACGGCGAGGGCGCCACCAAGTTCATCACGGTACGAATTGAGGGCGGCCGCTCCGCCGCAGAGTGCCGGCGCGTGGCCTACGCCATCGCGCACTCCTCGCTGGTGAAAACCGCTTTCTTCGCTTCCGATCCCAATCTGGGACGTATTCTGGCCGCAATCGGCAATGCGGGAATCGCCGACCTCGATACGTCGCGGCTTCAGTTGTATTTGGACGGCCTGCTGGTGGTGGCCAACGGCGGGCGCTACCCCGACTACCGGGAGGAGTTGGGCGCGGCGGTTCTGGCAAAACCGGAATTCACGGTGCGCGCGGTACTCGGCCGCGGCGCGGCCGCGGCCACGGTCTGGACTTGCGATCTGTCCTTCGATTACGTCAAGATCAACGCCGAGTACAGAACCTAGCCGCTGATCATGAAAACCAATCCCGATGCTTTGCTGGCCCGGGCTGAAGCGCTCATCGACAAGCTTCAAGCTCTGCTGCCGCCGCCATCACCGGCGCTCGACTGGGACGCAAGCATCGCGTTTCGCTGGCGCAAAGCCGGGCCGCTCAATGTCGCTGGCTGGCTGCAACCGGTGCGCCACGTGCACCAGATTCGTCTGGCCGATCTGCAGGGCATCGACGGCCAGATCCGGAAGGTCGAGCAGAACACGCGCCAGTTCGTGCAACACAAGCCGGCGAACAACGTGCTTCTGACCGGCGCTCGCGGGACCGGCAAGTCGTCGATCATCAAGGGGCTGCTCAACAAGTACGCGCAGGACGGATTGCGTCTGATCGAGATCGAGAAGAGGGATCTCATGGACCTGCCCGCGATCACGGACATGGTGGCTGCCCGCAAGGAGCGCTTCATGCTCTTCTGCGACGACCTGTCGTTTGCGGCCGCGGAGGCCGGCTACGTCGCGCTAAAGGTTGCGCTCGACGGCTCGATCTCCTCGACCTCCGAGAACCTGCTCATCTACGCGACCTCCAACCGTCGTCATCTGATGCCCGAATACATGCAGGAGAACCTCGAAACCAAGTATGTCGACGACGAGATCCATCCCGGCGAGACCGTCGAGGAAAAGATCTCACTGTCCGAGCGTTTTGGCCTTTGGGTGTCGTTCTATCCGTTCGACCAAGACGAGTACTTGGCGATCGTCGCGCACTGGCTGAAGACGTTCGGTTGCAGCGACAAGGCCGCCGAAGAGGCGCGGCACGATGCGCTCCAGTGGGCACTGCTGCGCGGCTCGAGGAGCGGCCGGGTCGCGTACCAGTTCGCGCGCGACTGGGCCGGCAAGCAAGCCACGCGCCCCACGCGGGGCAAGCGGTAGCAAAGGGTGCTCGAAGTCGCGGCGGCGGTCATTCTGCGCGCCGACGGAAGCTTTCTGATTGCCCGTCGTCCGCTGGGCAAAGTCTACGCGGACTACTGGGAGTTTCCCGGCGGCAAGATTGAGCCTGGGGAGCTGGCCGCCGGCGCCCTGGCGCGCGAGCTGCACGAGGAGCTAGGCATCGACGTCATCCGGGCGTATCCGTGGATCACGCGAGTGCACACGTATCCGCACGCCACCGTGCGCCTGAGTTTCTTTCGCGTGCTCGAGTGGTCCGGCGTACCCCATCCGCGCGAGGCGCAGACGATCGTGTGGCAGCGGCCCGACGCGCCGATCGCGCAGCCGATGCTGCCGGCCAACGCGCCGGTGCTCGCTTCGCTCGCGCTGCCCTATGAATACGCGATAACCACGGCGGAGACGCTTGGCGCACAGGCAATGCTTGAGCGTCTCGAGCAGGGACTCGGCCGGGGACTGAAACTGATCCAGATCCGCGACAAGACGATGGCACCTGGCGAGCGAGCTGAATTCGCGCGCGCAACCGTGCTGCTCGCGCACCGCTACGGTGCCCGCACGCTGGTGAATTCGGACCTAACAATCGCGCAGTCGGACGGTGCCGACGGCATACACCTCACGGCCCGAGGGCTTATGTTGCTCACCGAGCGGCCAACAGGCCTGGTCGCGGCCTCGTGCCACGACGCCGGGCAGCTCGCACGCGCGATGCAATTGGAGCTCGATTTCGCGATCCTCGGTCCGGTGAAGGCGACCGCATCGCATCCTGCTGCTGCGCCGATGGGATGGCCGCGCTTTGCGGAGCTGACTCGAGGCGCAAGCATTCCGGTGTACGCTATCGGCGGAATGCAAGCTGCTGATCTGGAAGACGCCTGGCGCGCGAGCGCGCACGGCGTCGCAATGATACGTGGTGCCTGGAGCTAAGGCCTCAGGTCTCGGGCGGCTCGTCCTCGGAGGAGGGCTCGGACGGTTGCGGCACCCGGTAGCGCTCCGCGGCCCAATCCCCGAGATCGATCAGCTTGCAGCGTTCGCTGCAGAACGGCCGCCACTTGTTCTGCAGTGCGAATGGGGCGAGCGCGCTGCAACGCGGGCACGCAACCATGGTCGGAGCCTTCGTTGCCACTACAGGTTGCAGAAAGTCAGCTCGAAGGCGACGTCCCAGTCGGCGGTCTTGGGACGCGAGTCTTCCCGATCCTGCGCAAGAAAGCGGATGTTGAGCACGTATTTGTTGGCGCTGATCTCCGGTACGCACGGAACGTCCGGATCCAGTCGCACGCGCAACATTTGCGCCGTCTTGCCGCCCAGCATCTGCTGGAACATACCGCCCTGGGCGACGAGGCTTTGAGGTTTTCCGGATTCGCGCAGAATGCGCAGAATGATCGCAGTTCCGTCGCGCAGCGGGTAGAGCGGGCTGGTCCAGGCGGCGAGCTGTCCAATGCGCTCCTCGGCCTGACGATGCAACCAGTAATGATAGGAGGGCAGATCGAATTCGCACGCGCCGCCCGGTATGCCGGTTCGCTGTTTGATCGACATCAACCACTCATTCTCGCGCAGGTACTGGCCGATCTTGCCGGTCATAGAGAACAGCGCCGCCGACGCCTGCTCGATATCGCGCAGCACGCCGCTCAACGCATCCTCCGAAATCGCTGGATTGTTGCGGAACGAAAGCAGCACCTGCTTCTGGCGCTCGAGTTCCTGCAGCAGATCCGATTTCAGGTCCGCGCGGCTCGCCACCTCAAGAATCTCGAACAGCGTAAGCAGCGCCATGTGGTGGTCGGGCTGCTCGGTTCGCGCGACGAAGTGACGCGAGCGCTCGAACAAGTCCTCGAGGCGCAGAAGCGTGCGGATACGCTCGTTGAGCGGATACTCGTACGTGATCACGGTTGCGCCCGGATCGCCTTGTAGTTGGAAAATGCCAACGATTCTGCGGGATTTGTGTGTCGATTACAACCTAACGCCCGACTGCCGCAAGCCCCAGATAGCGGCTGTGAAGCGAGTGGACCTGGGCATGAAGCTCTTCCAAGCTGCCTCCGTTGTCGACCAGATCGTCGGCTGCCGTCCTTCGCGCGGCAGGCGCCGCCTGCGCCGCGAAAATGCGACGCACATCGTCCTTGGCTAGCCCGCTGCGCGCCTCTACGCGTGCGAGCCTCAGCTCGTCGGGGCAGTCGATCACCAGCACGCGGTCGACGCGCCGGCGATAGTCCGGCGATTCGATCAGCAGCGGCACCACATGCACTACATACGATCCCTTCGCCACGGCGATGCGCCGTTGCGACTCC